>DAMAFT010000188.1:0-7778 GCA_031995805.1 Massilia sp. | reverse complement strand
CCATCGAACGAGGCAAGACCTCTTCCTCATCCGTCATCGGCATGCGCGGCATCCGCCTGCCGGACGGCAGCCCGGGCCCGGTCATCCACGTACCGTACGGGTCGATCCGGACGGCGATGCGCGCCGTTACCCGGACAACGTGGACGCGCCCTGCGATTCGCCCGACCTGGCGCCGGCGGGCGCGGACGTACTGCTGGCCCGCATGCTTACGGTCCTGCAGGAAGCGCGACTGGTGCGCGCCGGCTTCAAGCGGTCGTGACGGCGCGTCCACCCTGGGCGAGCGCCCGCGACCGGGACTCCCCCAGCTCCAGCGCGGCGAACAGTTCGGGCAGGTTGACCGGCTTGGACAGGTGCAGGTCGAAGCCGGTGCGGGTGGTCAGGGCGCGGGCCTCGCTGTCGTTCCACGAGGCCAGGGCGATGATGAATACGTGCTCGAGCTTCCTCACCTGGCGCAGCATCGGCGCCATCTCGGCGCCCGAGAACCTGGGCATGCCCAGGTCGAGGACGATGACGTCGGGCTGGAACGCCGGCGCCACGTCAAGGGCCATGAAGCCGTCGTGGGCGGTAGCCGTGACGAAGCCGTGCGCGGCCAGTAGTTCGCTCAGCAGTTCGGCGGCGGCGCGGTTGTCGTCGACGATGAGGACACGGGTGTCGGGATGGTGTGGCATAAGAGTCGATAACCAGAATGTGCGCGGTGAAGCGCTTGCTTGAGGTATCGGCGTGGGCTGGGCCGAGGCGTCCGCGGTACCGTGCAGTACCGTGCAGTATCGTGCGATGCCGCATTTTCGGGAATCGAGCGTCGGAGAACGGGATGACGGCATCGATCTTATCAGATTTCCCAAGCAGAATCCGATGTGCGACACAACAACAACACGATTCCGTTCGCTGTCCTGCGCGCGCTGCCGCCGCGCCCTCTGCGCCGCAACGCTACCATGATCGTTTCGGCGAGGAAGCCGCACGGCGGGCGCTTTGACGTGCTGCTGCACGCCAGCAAGCCGTCGTGCCGGACGAACGCCGCCCGCATGCATGCCCGGCCCCACCGGTGCCGGCGTGCCGGCCATGACGGTACGGTAGCGTAGACCGTGAGGCTCATGAACTCGCCCAGCATGGCGGCGTCCTCGCGCCGCTTGTCGCTATTGTTCATCGCGCAAAAAAAAGACTGGCCCGTGTTTGCGTGCGACAACGGCAACGCCGATCGTAAAAAATTTGCGAAATTTGATGACAATTTCCCTAATGAAATCTAAGATGCAATGCCGAAACAAATAAAGCGACCGACACTTCGCCGCTGCTGACTGGAATCGCCACATGGGTATCGCCGACGACATCGCCGCGTGGCGCGAACGGATTTTTTCCTCGCTGTTGACGGTCGTGCTGATCGTCGGCGGCATCGCCACCGTGCCGGTGGTGCCATTCCTGTTGCGCCACCGCATGGCGGCAGTGGTCATGGCCGATGCCGTCGCCCTCGCCTGGATCTTCGCGATCTGGCGCTTCCGGCGGCTGCCGTACACGCTGCGCGTGATGGCCTTCCTGCTGGCCGGCTACGGGCTGGCGCTCGCCCTGCTGCTGTCCGTCGGCGTCGCGAGCCTGAGCTACCTGCTGGGGCCGCCCGTGATCGCCGCCATCCTGCTGAACCTGCGGCCCGCCCTGCTCGCGCTGGCGCTGGGCGCCCTGACGATCGTCGCGCTGGGTGCCGGCGGACAGATCGACCTGGGCGTGCCGGGGTGGGAACACGACCCGCTGAAAGCCGCGCTGATCGCCGCGCTGAATTACCTCGGCGTGGGCGCGATGCTGTCCCTCACCTGCCACAAGCTGCTCGCCGGCCTGTCGCTCACGCTGGAAGGGGCGCGCACGGCCGCGCGCACGCTCGAGGCCAACCAGCGGGCGCTGGAGGAACTGAACGACGAGCTGGCGCTGACGTCTGCCGCAGTGTCGCACCTCAACGACATGGTGCTGATCGCCAGGACCGCCGGCAGCGGCGCCGTCGCGTACCCGATCCGCTTCGCCAACGACGCGTTCCTGCGGCGCACCAGCCATGCGCGCGGCGACGTCATCGGGCGCGGCCTGCGCACCCTGTCGCGGCTGGAAGTGGCGCCGGACGTCGGCGCCCGCCTGGCCGCGTCGATGGCGACCGGCCAGCCCTGTGCCGCCGAGCTGATGACCTTCACCCGCGACGGGGAGGGATTCTGGGTCGAGATCGAAGCGCTGCCGTTCGGCCGTCCGGGCGAGCCGCCCAGCCACTGGGTCGTGGTCGGGCGCGACATCACCGAGCGCCGCGCCGCGGCCGACGCGATCCACCGGCTCGCGTTCTACGACGTGCTTACCGGCCTGCCGAACCGGCGCCTGCTGATGGAGCGCCTCGACAAGCAGGTGGAGAACGCGGCGGCCGGTCGCGGGGCCGGCGCGGTCCTGTACCTCGATCTGGACAACTTCAAGGGCGTGAACGACGCGCTCGGCCATGTCGTCGGCGACACCCTGCTCGGCCACGTCGCCGGCCTCCTCGCGCGCGCGGTCCGTCCGTGCGATACCGTCGCGCGCATCGGCGGCGACGAATTCGTCGTGCTGCTCGCCGACCTGGACGGCGAGCCGGCCGCCGCCACCGCCATGGCGCTCGGGCTGGCCCAGGACATTCGCAATACAATCAAGCAAGCCATCCCGATCGGCGAGCGGCACTACCACGCCGCCGCCAGCATCGGCATCGCCCTCATCCTGCGCGCGGGCGGCACCGGCCACGACCTGCTGCGCGAAGCGGACACGGCGATGTACCACGCCAAGCGCGAGGGCCGCAACGGCATCGCCGTGTTCGAAAAACGCATGCTGGTGCAGGCCGAGCAGACGCTGAGCCTGGAGCATGGCCTGGCCCAGGCGATCGAGAACGACGAGCTGGCCATGCACGCGCAACTTCAGGTCGACCGCGCCGGGAATCCGGCAGGCGCCGAGCTCCTGATGCGCTGGCGCCGCGCCGACGGCACGTTCGTGCCGCCCGACGTCTTCATCCCGGTTGCCGAGGCGAGTGGCATCATCGTCGCGCTGGGCAATTGGGCGCTGCGCCAGGCCTGCCTGGCCTGGCTGGCGCTGGAGCGGGCCGGCCACCGGCTGCCGCTGTCGGTCAACGTCAGTCCCCTGCAATTCCGCCAGCCGGAATTCCCCGCGCAGGTACGCGCCATCCTGCGCGAGACCGGCGCGCCGGCGGACCAGCTCATCTTCGAAGTGACCGAGGGACTGCTGGTGGAGAACATCGCCGAGACGATCGCCCGCATGGAGGACCTGGCCGGACTCGGCATCCGCTTTTCGATCGACGACTTCGGCACCGGCTACTCGAACCTGGCGTACCTGAAGAAGATGCCGCTGTACGAACTGAAGATCGACAAGAGTTTCATGCGCGACACACCACACGACGCCAACGGCACGGCCATCGTGCAATCGATCCTGGCGATGGCGCACCACCTCGGCCTGCGCGTCGTGGCCGAAGGGATCGAATCGGCCGAACAGGTCGCGTTCCTGGACCGGCAGGGCGGTGCGCACATGCAGGGTTACCTGTTCCACCGGCCCATGCCCCTGGCCGGCCTGGTCGGCTGGCTTGCCGAAGCCCATGCCAGCGAGGAGATGACAGCGTTGTAATTTGCGTTAATTCAAGCAAATGCTAATATCACGGGGTGTATTGACGTCCTTTGGCCAGGATCATGACATTCGATATTGACTCGCTGTTCCCGACGGTATTGGACTTCATGCTCGACATGGTCTTCGTGGTCGACCGCGCAGGCATCATCGTGCACGTCAACGACGCCTGCCACGGCGTGCTTGGCTATGACCGTGACGCCATGATCGGACGACCGCTCGCCGATTTCCAGGCACCGCAAGACCGCGAACGCACCGCCAGGGAGGCCGCCGACATCCTGGCCGGCGGCAAGCACGTCGGTTTCGAGAACTGCTACCGGCATCGCGACGGCCACCTGGTGCACCTGATGTGGTCGGCCCGCTGCATCCCGGAGCAGCAGCTACGGATCGGCGTGGCGCGCGACATCGGCCAGCGCAGGCTGGTCGAGCTGCGCGAAGCGGGCGCGCACGCGATCCTGGAAGCCTCGCATACCGCGGCCGACATGCCGGCCCTGTGCCGCGAGATCCAGCGCGCCTTCGCAGGCATCGTCCCGCTCACGCTGCTGGCCATCGTGCTCGACACCGGCGACGGCGGCATCGACGCCATCCATGTGGAGGGGAACCTGGCGCCGGGCGAGTCCCCATGCGACTGGTACCGCGGCGGCGCGGCCCCCGCCGCCGCGCCGCCCGTCTGCATCCGCTTCCCGCGCGAGCACGGCCTGGCCGGGGCGCTCTACTTGCGCTATCCGGAAGGACACGGGCCCATGCCCGCGCTCCAGGACAGCCTGCGCTTGCTCACCGGGTGCGCCGCGCTGGCGCTCGAGCGCCGGCGCCTGCTCGCCGGACTGGCGCGGGCGGCCCAGTACGACGAACTCACCGGGCTGCCGAACCGCCGCCTGTTCCACGACCGGCTGGCGACGGCCGTCGCGCGCGCGACGCGCAAGGGCAGCCGCCTGGCACTCGTGTTCGCGGACGTCGACCGGTTCAAGCAGGTCAACGACCGCCACGGCCATGCGACCGGCGACCTCCTGCTGCGGGAAATCGCCATGCGCCTGCAGCGCTGCGCCAGGGAGTCGGACACGGTGGCGCGCCTGAGCGGCGACGAATTCGTCATCCTCGTCGAGGAACTCGCCACGCGCGACGACGCGCGCACGATCGTGGACCACGTCGCCGCTGCCATGGCCGCGCCGGTCATGGTTCCCGGCGCCACCCTCGATGTCTCGCTCAGCCTGGGCATGGCCGTCTACCCCGACGACACCCCGCATCCGGCCGCGCTGCTCGCCGCCGCCGACGCGGCCATGTATGCGTCCAAGCGCATGGCGGCACCGGACGCTGTCGCGCCGGTGTCCTGAGCGGCGTGCGCCGCCCGCCGCCCGCCGCCCGCCTCAGGCGATCGTCATGAAACGCAGCGGATCGACCTGCCACTTCCCGGCCGGCCTCTTCCGCGCTCGGCGCGTCGTCCACGGCCTGGCCGCGCGCGCGCCGTCCGGCGTGCCCGGGCGGGAGTGGCCGCCGGCACCTTGTTCGGACGGTTGAAATATTGCGCTTACACAATTCTGGTGTCAGTCGGGACAGCACGGCACGGGACCTCCAACCGCGCCGGCCGTCGTCGAGCGGAATCGAGGTGCCTGGGAGCATCCTCCAAGGAATACCTCGTGATATATTTACACGTCAACTATCCTGGATGCGTGATGAACGATTCGACCCATGCGCACCTGCCCGGCATCGCCGACCTGCGCGCGGCCTTTGCCGATGGCCTGCCGGACCAGCTGGAGCGCTTGCGCGGCGCGCTGCGGCAAGGCGACTTCGCCGCCATGCGCGCGGTCGCGCATACCCTGTCCGGTTCGGCCGCCACGTTCGGCTGCCGCCGCGTCGGCACCGCCGCCGCCGTGCTCGAGGCCGCATGCCGGGCCGCCGACCTGGCCGGCAGCCGCACGGCGTTCGACGCCCTGTGCGCCGCCGCGCATGCGGACGCGCCGGGCTCGTGTCCTGCCGAATCCGGCGCGGCGTCCGGCACGCCGGCACCGTTCGGCGCCCCGCTGATCCTGCTGGTGGACGACGACGCACTGCTGCTCGCGGTGCTGGCGCGGGCGCTGGAAGCGGACGGTTTTCGCGTATGCGCGGCCGGCAATGCCCGGCAGGCGCTGGCGCTGCTGCATGCCGATCACGCCCGGCCGCAACTGGCCGTGCTCGACATCGCGATGCCCGACATGTCGGGACTGGACCTTGCCACGCAGCTGGAGGGCATTCCCTACATGTTCCTGTCCGCCAGCAGCGGCACGGACGTCGCCGAGCAGGCCGCCGCGGCGGGCGCGGTCGGCTTCCTGCTCAAGCCGATCGATCCGGCCCAGCTGCTTCCTGCCGTGCGCGCCGCCCTGGCGCGGGCGGCCGACATCCACGAGCTGCGCGCCGCCGAGCAGCGCCTGACGCTGGCCTTGCGCGAAGGCCGCGAGACCGGCATGGCCGTGGGCGTGCTGATGGAACGCTACCGCATCGACCGCCACGACGCGCTGCGCCTGCTGCGCAATCATGCGCGCTCGAACCATCGCAAGCTCAACGAGGTCGCGACCGAGCTGCTGCAAGCGGCCGAGACCCTGAATGCCCTCGCCCCGCCGCGCACCGACCTGCCGGCGGGCCGCGCGTCCGCGCCCGCGAGCGAGCGGCGCAAATGAGCAGGCGCGCCCGCGCGGCGCGCCTGCCGCGTCAGTGCGGCACTGTCGCCAGCACCGCGGCCTCGAACTCGGCCGCGGGAACCGGTTTGCCGAACAGGTAGCCCTGGAAGGCGTGGCAGCCGTGGGCGACGAGGAAATCGCGCTGGGCGGCGGTTTCCACGCCTTCGGCGATGACCTCCAGTCCCAACCCCTGTCCCATGGCGATGATGGTCTGCGCGACCGTGGCGTCGCGCTGGCTCGACGGCAGTTCGTCGACGAAGGACTTGTCGATCTTCAGCTGGGTCAAGGGCAGCTTGGTCAGGTAATTCAGCGATGAGTTGCCGGTGCCGAAATCGTCGAGGGAGATGCTGAAACCGTGCGATTTCAGCTTGTTCAGCTTGGAGATCGACGACGTGAAATCGTCGATGGCCAGGCTCTCGGTGACTTCCAGCTTGAGCCTGGAGGCCGGCGCGCCGGCCGCGCGCAGTTCGTCGAGGACGTCGTCGACGAAGTCGTCGACCTTGAACTGGAGCGGACTGATATTGACCGCGAGCGTCAGGTTTTCCAGCACGGGCCGCCCCTTCCACGCGGCCAGTTGCCGGCATGCCGTCGCCAGCGCCCAGCGCCCGATGGGCAGGATCAGGCCGGTCTGCTCCGCCAGGGGAATGAAGACGCCGGGCGCGATCATGCCGCGTTCGGGATGGCGCCAGCGCGCCAGCGCCTCGGCGCCGACCGGATGGCCGTCCTGGTCCACCTGCACCTGGTAGTACAGCACCAGCTGGTCCAGCGCGATGGCTTCGCGCAGCGCCCCCTCCAGCCGGTTGCGCTCGTCGAGTTCGAACTGCATCGCCCCCTCGAAGAAGCGCACCGTGTCGCGCCCGCCCTGCTTGCTGTTGTACATGGCCAATTCGGCCTGCCGCAGCAAGGCATCGGCGCCGGCGCTGTCGTCGTGGAACAGGGTCACGCCGACCGAGCCGCTGCAGGCGAACGGTTGCCCTTCCAGGACGACGTGGTCGGTCATGGCGAGCCGGGCCGCCTCGGCGATCGCCATCGCGCGCGCGGCGGCAACCACCCTGTCCGGCCCCAGCGCATCGCACAGCAGGACGAAATTGTCGCCGCTGAAGCGGGCCAGCATGTCGCCGGGGCGGCACACCGCCTGGAGCCGCTGCACCACCCTGACCAGCAGCCGGTCGCCGACCGCATGGCCCAGCGAGTCGTTGACCTTCTGGAAATGGTCGAGGTCCAGCATCATGACGGCGCCGAACTCGCTGAGATGGGCGCGCTCGGCCACGGCGGCGGCGATCCGGTCGGCGCACTGGGAGCGGTTCGGCAACTCCGTCAGGTGGTCGAACTGCTTCAGGCGCTCGGCCAGCGCGCGTGCCTGCCGTTCCTCGGAAATGTCCTGGAAGTTCCCGACGTAGTGCATCGTCCGGCCGCGCGGGTCCGCGACGGCGGTGATCGACAGGCGCGCCGTGTACAGCCTGCCGCTCTTGTGCCGGTTGACGACGTCGCCGATCCAGTAGCCGGTCCCCA
>DAMAFT010000187.1:0-7780 GCA_031995805.1 Massilia sp. | reverse complement strand
CGTTCACGCCAGTTGCGCATGGCCGAATCCGATGTTCCCGAACATGACCTGCGGCCTGGTCGCATAGTAGCTGCCCCAGTCGCTGCCGCCGTCGCCCAGGCGCGCCGGGTCGGCCTCGGCCAGCACGGTCGGCACCAGGCGCAGGCGCGCGAAGGAATTCAGCAGGGCCTGGGTGGCCGTGAACGTCACCCAGACCAGCCCCTGCTGGTGCAGGTGGCGCGTCATGGCGACGATCAGGGCGCGCGCGGCGCCCACGTTGGCTCCGGCCAGGTTGCCCACCTCGACGACGTCGGCGCGCGCCACCGTGCCGCCGACGTGGGCGGCGATCGCCGCCTCGGCCGGACCGTCCAGGTACTGTTCCAGGAACAGCATGCCGTCGCGCGCCCGGGTGTAGCCGAGCGCCGCGACCCAGCGTCCGCAGGCATCGCGGCAGCCGGCCAGCGTCTGGCAGAAGTGCTGGACGCGGGCGCCGTAGACGCGCGCGAACTCGGCCGCGATGAAGGCTTCCAGCGAGCGCCGCTCGGCATGCCCCGGCGGCACCACCTCGAGCCGGCACGCTCCCTGGGCGGGCCAGGCGCTGTCTGCGCAGGCGGCCGCGACGGATGGAAGGACGATGGACACAGGATTCTCCCGTTGTTGAGTCGGGACAAAATTTATGCGCGCAACATTAAGGCCAGATTAATCGGCCATGAACATGGCGGCACGGCGCCCGTCCGGGATGTCCAGGGCTTACTTCTGACGCACATCAAATGTGTCTTGACTGTGCCATTTAGCGTAAGGGTTCATCACCCTTTTCCTGCGCAGCGAGGTTGACATGTCCAGCTATATCAAGGCAATCGCCACAATGGCTTCCGCCCTGTTCCTCGCGCCCGCGCCGGCGTCCGCGCAGGCCGCCGGGCGGCCGGCGCCGGTCTACCGCATCGTCGTGCCCGACCCGCCCGTCCACGCCGTCAACAACCGCAGCCAGGCCATCGGCAACGTCGTCGGCCCGACCGGCGTCATGCACGGCTTCCTCGAGACCGGCGCGGTGCGCACCGACCTGGGCTCGCTCGGCGGCTACAGCCGCGCCGATGCGATCAACGACCGCGGCGAGGTCGCCGGGGTGTCGCTCGGCGTCGACGGACACGACCACCTGTTCCTGTATGCGCGCGGCACGATGCTCGACCTGGGCGTTCTCGGCGCGAACGCCCGCGTCGTCGGCCTGAACGACCGTGGCGAGATCGCCGGCAACCACGTGCCGCCCGGGCGCGGCAACCTCGCCTTCCTGTACGCCGGCGGCCGCCTGCGCGAGCTCGCGCCGCCCGACAAGACCAACGCCGCGTTCGCCCAGGCGCTCAACGCGCGTGGCCAGGTGGCCGGCACCGCGGCGACGGAGGACGCCGTCGTCTGGCAGGGCCAGCGCATCGACGTCATCGGCACGCGCATCGCCGACTGGAGCCAACCGGCCGGCATCAACGACCGCGGCGACGTCGTCGGGACGGCCGGCCTGCCCGGCGCCGCCGGCCCCGCCGACGGCAGGGCCTTCCTGTACCGCGCCGGCCGCACGACCGACCTCGGCACCCTGGGCGGCCCGTTCGCCTACGCGCTGGCCGTCAACAACCGCGGCCAGGTCGTCGGCGGCGCGAATATCCGCTGGCTGGCGAGCAGCGCCTTCCTGTACGAGCACGGCGCCATGCGCGACCTCAACCACCTGGTCCAGCCGGGCACCGGCTGGCAGCTGGAGGCGGCCATCGCCATCAACGACCGCGGCCAGATCCTGTCCTGGGCCAGCCGCGGGCAGGACGAATACCGTATCGTCAGGCTCGAGCCGCTGGCGGCGCCCGGTCGCTAGCGCACCGGCCGGTAGCTGGCCAGCCACGCCCGCACGCGGTTGGCGTCCGCCGCGCGCGCGTACTTGCCCTGGGCGTCGAGGAACACCATGACGGTCGGGCGCCCCTTGACGCTGGCGTACAGCACCATGCAGCGCCCGGCTTCCCAGATGTAGCCGGTCTTCTGCAGGCGGATGCGCCAGCTGCGGTTCGCCGTCAGCCGGTTGGTGTTGTGGTAGGCGGTATGCAGCCGTCCCTGCCGGATGGTGAAGCTGCGGTCGGTCGAATAGCGCCGGATCAGCGCATGCTTTTCGACGGCGACCACCAGCTTCGCCAGGTCTTCCGGGGTCGACACATTGGCGCTCGACAGCCCGGTCGGCTCCACGTAGCGCGTGCTGCCCATTCCCAGCGCGCGCGCCTTGGCGTTCATCGCCGCGACGAAGCGCGCGGTGCCGCCGGGGTAGTGACGCCCCAGCGCGGACGCGGCGCGGTTCTCGGAACTCATCAGGGCAATGTGCAGCATGGCCGAGCGCGACAGGCTCGTGCCCACCTGCAGCCGCGACGACGAGAACTTCAGGCGGTCGACGTCGGCGCCGGTCACCGTCAGTTGCTCCGCCATGTCCTGCCCGCCTTCCAGCACCACCAGCGCCGTCATCAGCTTGGTCAGCGAGGCGATCGGCAGCACGGCGTCCGCATTCTTCTCGTACAGGGACTTGCCGCTCTTCGGATCGAGGATCAGGACGGCGCTCGACTTGAGCGCGGCCAGCCGCGTCGCGCGCGGGGCCGCGGCCAGGCGGTGCGCGGCAGCCTTCACGACGCGGCGCTTCCTGGCCGGCTTCGCCCGCGCTCTCGACCTGGCCTTCGCCTTCGCCTTCGCGACCGGCCTGGCTTTCGGCGTGGCTTTCGGCCTGGCTTTCGGCTTGGCGTTTGGCGTCGGCGCCGCCTGCGCGGCGGCGGCACGCCCTTCTTCGGCGTGGATGGGGCATGGGTGCACGGCCAGCAGCGCCAGTGCCAGGAACAGGGGAGCAAGTCGTTTCATGTCGTCGATGTGGCGGCCCGCCGTCCGGCGGGCATGCGGTCGGGGCAAGCGATGGCGGCCATCGTAGTCAGCCTGACTTAGCAAACCCTTAGCGTGTGGAAACTGTGCTCGCAGGCTATTTCCAAAAAGCACGCTAAGTCTCCGCTAAGTCTTCGCTAAGTCTTCTTCCCTACCATGGTAATAATGCTCAGATATTGATCCCATTTAACCCTTACATCCCGACGACATTGACGCGACGACTCCCCTCCCCGCTCGAACGCCTGCCTGCCGCCTGCGCGGTGGCGGCGACGCTGGCCCTCGCCACGGCTCCCGCCCAATCTGCCGCCGCATCGCGCCGCGCCCCGCCGGTGCGCGCGGACGTCGTGGGCGACTTCCGCGCGCTGGCGCAGCAACGCCCCTGGGATTGCCCGCCGGCGGCGCGCGCCGGACTCGACGCCACCTGGCCGGACGGCCAGGCCGGCTGCGCCTGGCAGAATCGCCTGCGCCGGCAAAGCTGGAGCTGGAGCGACGATGCCCCGGCGTCCTGTCCCGGCACCCAGGCGCGCTGGTGGAACCGTGCCCAGGCCGGGCTGCCGCCCGGCACCCTGCGCAGCGTCTGGGACGTGCGCTGGACCACCCAGACGCTGCGCATGAGCGTCGGCGGCGAGGAACGCCTGCTGCTGCTGCGGCGCGCCGCCGACGGCCGCTGGCAAGCCACCGAATGGCGCTGGAACCCGAACCCGCGCCCTGCCACCCGGCGCTGGCAGGAGGGTCGCTGGAAACTCCTGCAGGAGTCCCTGGCGCAGCCCCAGTTCGGCAGCGTCGATGCCGGCGGCGCCGACGCCGCGCGCATGCGGCCGGTACTGCGCCGCCTGCTGGGGACGCGCCCGGGCGAGCTGGGGCCGGACGGCTTGACGTTCGCCTCGGCCGGCCTGTGCCTGCAGGCCAGCAATCCGCTGCCCGGCCCGTCCAGGCTGCCGCTGTCGTACAGCCCGAACGACAGCCGGCTGGAACAGCGCGCCGCGATGCACCTGCAACTGAGCCGCCAGCATCCGGACGTGCGCTGGCTGACGCCCTTCAAGATGCTGGACATGCCCGCCAACCTGCCCAGCGGCGCCAAGTTCCTGGCCACCTGGGTCGAGGGCGGCCGCGTGGTCGGCCAGTTGTGGATGCCGCAGAAGGGCGACGCGCCGACGGTGCGCGTGCGGGTCGGCGCCCGGCCGCAGGGGCAGGGACAGGACAAGGAAGCGGCCGCGAAGGCCGCGGTCGAGCACGAACTCGCGGCGATCGCGCAACAGTGGGCTGCCGTCCATGAATGACGCCTCGCCCCTGCCGCTGTTCCTGTTCTCGCCGCTGGCCATCATCGGCGCCGGCCTGCTGCTGGCCCAGATCTTCGGTGTGCTGCTGCAGCGGCGCGGCATCCCGCGCCTGTACGGCGCCGTGGCAGCCGGCCTGATCCTGGGCGTGAGCGGGTTCGGCCTGGTCGACAGCGCGCTGCTGTCGTATTTCCAGGAACTGCTGAATGCCGCGTCGGCGCTGGTGCTGTTCGAGGCCGGCCGCAAGATGGACCTGGCCTGGCTGTGGCGCAGCCGCGCCCAGGGCCTGGCCCTGCTGTTGGGCTGCCTGCTGCGCGGCGCCTGCGCCCTGGCGCTGCTGGTCCCGTTCGGCGTGGGCTGGGCCGATGCCGCCTTCATCGCCTCGATCCTCATCGCCATCAATCCGGTGGTGTTCACCTCGAGCGTATCGGACCACAACGCCACCGGCGTCGCCACCTACGCCGCGGCCAATGCCGTCGGGCTGAGCCACCTGGTGGCGCTGGTCGCGCTGTCGGTGTCGCTGGCCTGGCTGCGCAGCCACGGCGTGACCGAGGAAGTGCCGTTCGCCCAGCAACTGCTGCACCAGGGCGGCAAGCTGCTGCAGGGCGCCGCCATCGCGCTGCTGTGCTACGGCGTGTACAAGCTCGCCTCGCGCATCTCGCGCGCCGAGGCCGGGCTGCGCCCCGGCATCCTGCTGGCGACGCTGATGCTGGACCTCGGCCTGTGCTCGGTCACGGCGTCGAGCGCGCTGCTGTCGCTGCTGCTGATGGGCCTCCTGCTGCGCAATGCGGAAAAGCGCGAGAACGTGTTCCAGGCCCAGCTCAGGACGGTGCAGGACATCGGTTACGCGCTGCTGTTCATGATGTCGGCGGCCCTGGTCCAGTTCGGGCAGGTGCTGCAGTGGCAGATCGTGCTGATGGCGCTGCTGCTGTTCGGCGCGCGCATCGCGGCGACGCGCCTGGCCCTCGTCCCCGGCCGCGCCTGGAGCACGCGCAAGCAGCATGCGATCGCGCTGTGCGCCTGCTCGCTGGTAAGCTTCAGCACCCTGGTCGTGGACAGCTCGATGTCCAATGCCGCCTACCTGGGCGACAGCGCCACGCGCCTGATGCAGGCGCTGCTGGCCCTGAACGTGCTGGTGGCGCCGGCGATCACCTGGGCCGGCCTGCACTTCGCCGGCGAAACACATGAAGGGAGCGAACGATGAGCGCAACGACAACCCCGGCGACACAGCTGGACAGCGCGGCGGCACAGGCGCGCGCCGTGGCCGGCGCCGGCCCGGCCTTCCTGCCGCCGTTCGCCGAGTCGCGCCTGGGCAGCATGGGCATCGAGCTGGAACTGATGGTGCTCGACCGCCTCACCTACGACCTGCTGCCGGCCGCGCCGGACATCCTGCGCCTGCTCGACCAGCAGGACAAGGCCTGGGTGGCGACGCCCGAGATCACCACCTCGATGCTGGAAGTGGCCACCTCGGTGCTGGGCAGCTACCGCGAGGCCGCGGACCAGCTGGAGGAAATCCGCACCAGCGTGCAGAAGGCGGCATTCGCCGTCGGCGCGGCGATTTCCGGCGGCGGCGCGCATCCGTTCCAGAAGTGGAACGAGCAGCGCATCTATCCGAAGGAACGCTACCGCGCGTCGGCCAAGAAATTCGGCTACCTGGCCAAGCTGTTCACCGTGTTCGGCATGCACGTCCACATCGGCATGCCCAGCGCCGACGAAGCCGTGCGCGTGGGCGCCTGGCTAACCCAGCGCGCGCCGCTGTTCATCGCGCTGTCGGCCAACTCGCCCTGCTGGCAGGGCGAGGATTCGGGCTTCTGCAGCGCGCGCAGCAACGTGGTCGGCGCCTTCCCGATGAGCGGCATCATGCCGTCCGAGCTGCGCAGCTGGCAGGAGTTCGCCGACCATTTCGAACGCCTGGCGCAGCACGGCATCGTCAACAGCATCAAGGATTTCTACTGGGACGTGCGGCCCAAGCCGGAATACGGGACGATCGAGCTGCGTGTGCTGGACACGCCGCTGCACCCGGGCTACGCCGCGGCGCTGGCCTGCTACGCGCGCGAACTGTGCATCGAGATGGCCGGCCGGCCGGGCGCCTGGCCGGGCGGGAACGCGCGCGAACTGTACAACTGGAACCGCTTCAACGCGGCCAAGGACGGCATCCGCGGCAGCTGGATCGACCCCGCCACGGGCGTCGCCCGGCCGATCGGGGACGTGGTGCGCGCCGACCTGGCGCGCCTGGCGGCACGCTCCGACGACCCCGGCTTCCCCGAGGCCTGCGCACTGATCGAGGCGCTGCTGCGCGACGGTGGCCAGGCGCGCTGGCTGACCGCCCACATGGCCGCGGGCGCCGGCATGAACGACCTGGCGCGCGTGGCCAGCGAGCTGTTCGACCGCCCGCTGGTGCCGGCCGTGCAGGGAGCTGTCCCATGAGGGTGCTGCTGGTCGAGGACGACCCGATGATCGGCAGCGTCGTCCAGCACGCGCTGCGCGACGCCGGCTATGCGGCCGACTGGGTGCGCGACGGCGAGGCCGCGCTGACGGCGCTGCAGACGCTCCAGTACGAACTGGTGCTGCTCGACCTGAACCTGCCGCGCATCGACGGCATGGCCGTGCTGCACGACATCCGCAGGGCGCGCAACGACGTGCCGGTGCTGGTGCTGACGGCGCGCGAAGCCACCGAGGACCGCGTGGCGGGCCTGGACGGCGGCGCCGACGACTACCTGGTCAAGCCGTTCGCGATGAGCGAGCTGCTGGCGCGGATGCGCGCGCTGACGCGGCGCAAGGAAGGCCCGTCCAGCACGGTGCTCGGGAACGGCGTCGTCGAACTCGACCCGGCCACCCACGAGGCCCGCGTCGGCGCGACGGCGGTGCGCCTGACGGCGCGCGAATTCCCCCTGCTGCAGGCGCTGCTGGTCCGGCCCGGCGCGATCCTGTCGCGCGCGGAACTGGAGCATCGCGTGTACGGCTGGAACGAGGAAGTCGAGAGCAACGCCATCGAGTTCCTGATCCACTCGCTGCGCAAGAAGCTGGGCAGCGACACCATCAAGAACGTGCGGGGGGTCGGATGGATGGTCGCGAAGGGCCGGTAGCGGCGTCGCTGCGCTTCCGGCTGTCGCTCTGGATCTCGACCGCGATCGTGCTCGGCGCGACCGTCGCCGGGCTGTATTCCTGGATCGCGGCCACCGCCGAGGCCCACCGCGGCCAGGATACCCAGTTGCGCCAGGTCGGCTACCTGATCAGCCGGCTGGACGCGGTGCCGACCTCGCCGATGCCGCGCGAGCGCGTGGGCGACGTCGACTTCGATGCGCGCCTGATCGTGCGCTTCATCGATGCGCCCGGCCGCATCGCGGCGCCGACTTCCCGCCCGCCCCATTTTTCGCCGGCGCTGCCGGACGGCCTGCAGACGGTCGCCGTCGGCAGCGAGACCTGGCGCGTATTCGTGCGCACCAACGCCAGGGGCGTGCGCGTGGCGGTGGCGCAGCAGACCGCGGTGCGCGACGCCGCGGCGCGTTCCAGCGCACTGCGCACCGTGATGCCGATCCTGTTCCTCGGGCCCGTGCTGGTGCTGCTGGTGACGCTGCTGGTGCGCGCCATGTTCCAGCCGCTGCAGCGGCTTGACGTGCGCCTGGGCGAGCGCCGCG
>DAMAFT010000186.1:0-7794 GCA_031995805.1 Massilia sp. | reverse complement strand
AAGACCGGCGCGAGACGGTGCTGGTGGGCGTGTCCGACCCGACCGACCTGTTCGCCTACGACGAGATCGCGCGCCTGCTCAAGAAGGGCGTCGAGCTGGCGGTCGTCAACGAGACCGAGGTCTTGCTGGCGATCGACCGCATCTACCGCCGCACCGGCGAGATCACCGGCCTGGCGCGCGAGCTCGAACAGGACCTGGGCGATTCCACTTCCATCGACTTCGGCGCGCTGTCGGCCAACTCCGGCGTCGAGGAAGCGCCGGTCGTCAAGCTGCTGCAGTCGGTGTTCGACGACGCGTCGCAGGTACGCGCCTCCGACATCCACATCGAGCCGCAGGACGGCCGCCTGCAGATCCGCTTCCGCATCGACGGCGTGCTGCACCTGCAGACCGAGGCCGACATCAAGATCGCCACGCCGCTGGCGCTGCGCCTCAAGCTCATGGCCGACCTCGACATCTCCGAGAAGCGCCTGCCGCAGGATGGCCGCTTCGCGGTGAAAGTCAAGAACCAGCGCATCGACGTGCGTATCTCGACCATGCCGACGCAGTACGGCGAATCGGTCGTCATGCGTCTGCTGAACCAGGTCGGCATGAATTTGCGGCTGGATGCGATCGGCATGCCGCCGCGCCTGGTCGAACGCTTCCGCGCCATCGTCCAGCGCCCGAACGGCCTGGTGCTGGTGACGGGACCCACGGGTTCCGGCAAGACCACCACGCTGTACAGCGCGCTGGCCGAGCTGAACTCGGTGGAGAAGAAGCTGATCACCGTCGAGGACCCGGTCGAATACCGCCTGCCGGGCATCAACCAGGTGCAGGTGAACGACAAGATCGAACTGAACTTCGCGCGCGTGCTGCGCTCCGCGCTGCGCCAGGACCCGGACATCGTGCTGGTCGGCGAGATGCGCGACCAGGAAACCGCCCAGATCGGCCTGCGCGCCGCGATGACGGGCCACCTGGTGCTGTCGACGCTGCACACCAACGACGCCGCCAGCACCCCGCTGCGCCTGATGGACATGGGCGTGCCGCGCTACATGGTGGGCGGCTCGCTGCAGGCCGTGCTGGCGCAGCGCCTGGTGCGCGTGATCTGCGAGAGCTGCAGCCAGCCCTACGAGGCGCCGGCGGCCGAACGCGCCTGGCTGCGCGCCGAACTGGGCGACCGCGCCGAGGCGGTGCCGCTGTTCCACGGGCGCGGCTGCTCGCACTGCAACGGCACGGGCTTCCGCGGCCGTACCGGCGTCTACGAACTGCTGGAGATGACGCGCGCCGTCACCGAGGCCGTCAACCACCCGGACCCGTCGCAGTTCCTGAAGGTGGCGCATGCCGAGATGCGCGGCGAGACGCTGCGCCGCGGCGGCGTGCGCCTGGCGATCCAGGGCCGCACGACGGTCTCGGAAGCCATGCGCATCAGTAACCAGGTCGACGATTGAGGCGGGGGTAGACGATGCCGTTCTTCGCCTACAAGGGCCGCGACGCGCGCGGCGCGCTGATGCAGGGCGTGCTGGAAGGCGCCGACAGCGGCGCCGTGGCCGACCAGTTGTTCGGCACCGGCGTCACGCCGATCGAGATCGTGCCGACCACGCGCAAGGCGACCAGCAGCGCAGGCGCCGGCGATGACGGCCTGTGGGAGCGCCTGACGCGCAAGAAGGTCACCTCGCTCGACGTGCAACTGTTCAGCCGCCAGCTGTACACGCTGCTGAAATCGGGCGTGCCGATCATGCGCGGCCTGGCCGGCCTGCAGGAATCGAGCACCAACAAGAGCTTCGCGCGCGTGCTGCAGGACCTGCGCGAATCGCTCGACGCCGGCCGCGAGCTGTCGGCCGCGATGCGCCGCCACCCGGAGTGCTTCAACACCTTCTACCTGTCGATGGTGCGGGTGGGCGAGATGACCGGGCGCCTGGAAGAGATCTTCCTGCGCCTGTTCGACCACCTCGAATTCGACCGCGACATGCGCCAGCGCGTGAAGACGGCGCTGCGCTACCCGAGCTTCGTGATCGTGGCGATGATCGCGGCGATGGCCGTCGTGAACCTGTTCGTGATCCCGCAGTTCCAGACGGTGTTCAAGACCTTCCACGCCGAGCTGCCGCTCATGACGCGCGTGCTGATCGGCACCTCGGAATTCACCAAGCAGAACTGGCCGCTGTTCCTGGGCGCCGGCATCGCCGGCTGGTTCGGCTTCAAGTCGTGGAGCCGCACGCCCAAGGGGCGACTGGCCTGGGACCGCATCAAGCTGCGCCTGCCGGTGGCCGGCAAGATCGTCCACAAGGCCACCATGGCCCGCTTCGCGCGCAGCTTCGCGCTGTCGATCCGCAGCGGCGTGCCGATCGTGCAGGCGCTGACGGTCGTCTCGCAGACCTCGGACAACGCCTACCTGTCGATGCGCATCGAGCAGATGCGCGAAGGAGTCGAGCGCGGCGAGAGCATCCTGCGCACAGCCACCAATGCCGAGGTGTTCACGCCGGTGGTGCTGCAGATGATCGGCGTGGGCGAGGAATCCGGCTCGATCGACGACCTGATGGACGAGATCGCGCTGATGTACGAGCGCGAGGTCGACTACGAGCTGAAGACGTTGTCGAGCCAGATCGAGCCGATCCTGATCGTGTTCCTGGGCGCGATGGTGCTGGTCCTGGCGCTGGGCATCTTCCTGCCGATCTGGGACCTGGGCCAGGCGGCGCTGCACAAGCAATGAAGGCGAAGCCACACCGCGCGTTCCGCTCGGGCGAGTTCGCGCTCGCCTTGCTGCTGATCGTGGCGCTGGTCGCATTCGTGCTGGCGCGCTTCGAGTACTACCGCATGCATGCGGAGAAGGTGGCGGTGCGGCATATGGTGGCGGCCTTGAAGATTGCCTTGCAGGTCGAGTCGGCGCGTTCAGGCGGTGCGCGCGGACCGGCCGGCATCGACGCGTTCGTGGATGCCAATCCGATGGCCTTGCTATCGCCCGAACCGGCCAATTACCTGGGCGAGTTTTATCGTCCTGACATGGAAGAGTTTCCGCAGGGAAATTGGTTGTACGATAGACGCGACAAAACCCTGATTTACTTGCCATTTTCGAACGAAAACTTTACTTTCAGTGGATCAAGATTACTGAAATTCAAGGTAGAATTGACGAGTTCGCCCGAGGGGGCCGTTACACCGGTCCGGGGTAATACCAGCGTTGGCCTGGCCTTGATTCAGGTCGGCGGCGCGCAACCATGATCCCGCGGCGCGGCCGCAATCATTTCATAACGGAGAGTTGAATGAACAAGAACTTCAAGGCCGGCGCCCAGGGCGGCTTTACCCTGATCGAACTGATCGTCGTGATCGTGATCCTGGGGATCCTGGCGGCGACGGCGTTGCCGAAGTTTGTGAGTCTGGGTGCCGACGCGCGCGCGGCGTCGATGCAGGCCGCCAAGGGTTCGCTGGCGGCGACGTCGGGCATGCTGCACGGTAAATTCCTTGTCGATCCGGTTGCCAATGCCGCCAACGTGAGCGCGGAAGACACGACTGTTCCCATGGCGAACGGCTATGCCAAGGCCACCACGGCGCTGGCCGCCGCGGCTGGGCTGAACGCCGCCGATTATGATATCGATGATAACAGCGGTGCTGGTCCGTTGACCGTGGCGCCGAAGAACGTGACCGCTGCAAACAAGGCGGCTTGCAGTGTGACTTATACCGCCCCTGCTGCGGGCGGTGTCCCGACGATCGCCGTACCGACGTCGATCAACTGCAACTGAGCCGTTTATCGCATGACTATTTCGGCCGTTCGGCGGTTCTAGAGGGACTGATGAATCGGAAGGTGGACATCGGCGGGCAGGGCGGCTTCACGTTGATCGAACTGGTCGTCGTGATTGTCATCCTTGGCATCCTTGCGGCTACGGCATTGCCCAGGTTTGTCAACCTGACCGGCGATGCGCGCCATGCGACGGTGCTGGCCGCCACGGGCGCGCTGAGATCCACGGCAAACATGGTCCACGCCAAGTACCTGATCAACCCGACCCTGTATGCCGCCGAAGTCGAGGTCGAGGGTATCAAGGTGCCGCTGCGCGCCGGCTATCCCGCGGCCAGCCTTGCCCTGGCCCAGGCGGCGGGCCTGGCGGAACCCGACTACGTGCTTACCTATGCGAATGGCTTGCTGACCGTCGAAGCCGCTGGAGGCAATTCCGACAGGTGCAAAGTTACTTACGAGGGTGCCAAGGCCGCATCGGGCGTCGTGACGCCCCCCAAGATCGAGAGCAAATCGGCACCCGCATTTTGCATATGACGGAACGTTGTTTACCGTCCAGTGATCTCGATGCGGCGTATTGACAACGTTGCCGGGATCACTGGCGATCGAAGACCGGGAATATTCTTCCCTGGGTGAAAAAGTGGTAAAGGTTTTTCACCAGAGTTGAATATAATCAATAGCCTACCAATATTTCCTAGAAACGCCTTCACGTCTACCGTCCTCGCATCGCATGCCATTCTTCCGCAAAGCAAAGAACAATGAAGCCTGGCTGGCAATGGTGGTCCAGTCCGACGGCATCGCCGCCGCCAGCGTGCGGCGCGGTCCGGAAGGCAAGCCGGCGGTGACGACGGCCACGTTCTTTCCCGGCGCCGTGAACGCCGAGGCGCTCGAGAAGGCCGGCAAGGAAGCGCAGGCCGGCAGCCACCGTTGCACGACCGTGCTGGCCGGCGGCGACTACCAGTTCATGTCGGTCGAGGCGCCGCCCGTCCCGCGCGAGGAACTGCGCACCGCGATGCGCTGGCGCCTGAAGGACATCCTCGATTTCCCGGTCGACGAAGCGACCTTCGACCTGCTCGAACTGCCGCCTCCGCCGGGCGGCGGGCGCCCGCAGCAGGGCATGTTCGCGGTCGCGGCGCGCAACAGCATCGTCGCCGCGCGCCAGCAACTGTTCGCGGCAGCAAAACTCAAGCTGCGCGCCATCGACATTCCCGAAATGGCTCAACGCAATATCTCCGCCATGCTCGAAGCCGATGGCCGCGGCGTGGCCATGCTGTCCTTCGGCGACGACGGCGGCCTGCTGACGGTGTCGTGGCACGGCGAGCTGTACCTGTCGCGCCGCATCGACGTCACGCTGGCGCAACTGCTGGAGCCGGACCACGAGCGCAAGCACGCCAGCTTCGACAAGATCACGCTGGAACTGCAGCGCTCGCTCGACCACTTCGAGCGCCAGTTCTCCTTCATCGGCATCGCCAAGCTGGCGCTGGCCCCGACCGGCGCGAGCGGACTCGAGGAATACCTGTCGAGCAACCTGTACACGCGCGTCGAAACGCTCGACCTGGGCGCCATCTTCGACCTGGCGGGCATGCCCGAGCTGGCCGACGCGGGACGCCAGCAGCGTTTCTTCGTGCCGATCGGCGCCGCGCTGCGCGACGACAAGGCAGCCGCATGAGCCAGCAGATCAACCTGTTCAATCCGGCTTTCGAGCAGCAGAAGACCCTGCTGTCGGCGACCGGCATGGCCATCGCCGCCGGCGTCGCCGTCCTCGTGCTGGCGGGCCTGGGCTATGCCGCGCACGCGAGAGTGAACGCGCTGCAAGTCCAGGCCGATGCCGGCGCAAGGGCGCTCGAAGACGCGCAGAAGCGCCTGGGCGAGGCCAATGCCCGCTTCGCGCCCACGAAGAGCGACAGCACGCTGGCCGGCCAGGTGGCGGATGCCGAGGCCCAGCGCGCGGCGCTGCGCCGCGTCGCCGACGTCATCGAGCGCGGCGAACTGGGCAACACGCAGGGCTATGCCGAATACTTCCGCGCGCTGGCGCGCCAGCGTGTCGAGGGCCTGTGGCTCACCGGCGTGCGCATCGGCGGCGCGGGGCTCGACCTGGGCGTCAAGGGCAGGGCGCTCGATCCGGCGCTGGTGCCCGGCTTCCTGGCGCGCCTGCGCAACGAGCCGGTCATGCAGGGCAAAGCCGTCGGTAGCCTGCAGATCGACCAGGCGGCCGACCTGAAAAACGTCGACAAGGACGGCAAGGAAGTGCCGGAGCGGGCGCCCTACGTCGAATTCAGCCTGCAATCGAAGCCGGCGGCGGAGGAGAAGCGATGACGCCCAGGCAGCGCTGGCTGCAACTGGCCGCGCGCATCGACGCGCTGACGCCGCGCGAGCGCGTGCTGGCGCTGCTTGCCCTGGTGGCCGTGCTGGCCGGGCTGGCGTGGATGGCGTCGATCGGGCCGTCGCTGCGCAAGCAGGAACAACTGGAGCGCCAGATCGGGCAGCAGCGCGACACCATCGCCGTCATCGAAGCCGAGGTCGCGCAAAAGATCGCCGCCGGCCGCGCCGACCCGGATGCCCCGCTGCGCGAGCGCCTGGGCGCCGTGCGCGCGGACAGCGAACACCTGACGGCCGGGCTGCGCGCGATGCAGAAGGGCCTGGTGGCGCCGGAGCGCATCGCCCCGCTGCTGGAATCGATCCTGCGCGCCAACGGGCGCCTGAAGCTGGTGTCGCTCAAGACGCTGCCGGTCGGCTCGCTCAGCGAGATGGCGGCACAGGCGGCCGGGGCGGCGCCGGATGCCGCCGGCAAACCGGCCCAGCCACCCGCCGCGCCGCCGGCCGGTGCACCGGCGGCCGCGCGCGCGCCCGACCTGCTGTTCAGCCATGGCGTCGAGCTGACCCTGCGCGGCAGCTACCTCGACATGGTCGACTACATGACGACGCTGGAGGCATTGCCGACCCAGCTGTTCTGGGGCAGGGCGCAGCTCGACGTCGAGCAGTACCCGGACGTGCGCCTGACCCTTACCCTGTACACCCTGAGCCTGGACCCGAAATGGATGAAGCTGTGAAGTCCGCCGCCATCGCCGCCGCGCGCACGTGCGCCGCATTGGCCTTTTTTTCGGCAAGCTGCGCCGCCGGCGCGCAGGCGCTGCAGGATCCGACCCGTCCGCCGGCGGCTGCGGCCGCAGGCCATGCCGCGGCGGCGGCTGGCAACGACGGCCCGCGCCTGCAGACGGTGCTGGTGGGACGCGCCCCCGGCGGCCGGCACATGGCCGTGATCGACGGCGAGACGGTGCGTCCGGGCGACGATTTCCATGGCGCGCGCGTGGCCAGCATCAAGGACGACGAGGTCGTGCTGGTGCGTGGCCGCGAACGCCAGGTGCTGCGCCTGCACGACACCGCCGCCGGCGGCATGACGCCGGTGGCGCGCAAGGCAGATGCGGCCGGTGCGGCCGACGCTGCCGCGGCGCTCGCCGCCGCCCAACGCTGAGCCAGGACCACGAATGAAGACGATGCGAGCACTCCACCCCACCGCCGCGGCCCTGCTGGCCGCGCTGGCCCTGGCAGGCTGCCAGGCCACGCCGCCCACGGCCACCTACGACACCATCCGCAAGGAGGTCGCGCAGGCGGCCAGCAAGCCGGCCGCCGCGCCGGCGGTCGACAAGGCCGTCGCCGACGCGCTGCTGCCGCCGGCGGCCGCGCTGGCGACCCAACTGCCGAAGGCGCGCCCGGCGCTGGAAGAGCGCTTCAACGTCTCGTTCAACAACGTCCCCGCGCAGCAGTTCTTCCGCTCGATCGTGGCCGGCACCCGCTACAACATCCTCGTGCACCCGGACGTCTCCGGCAGCATCACCGCCAACCTGAAGGACGTGACGCTGCCGGAGACGCTCGACGCCGTGCGCGAGATGTACGGCTACGACTACAAGATCGAGGGCACGCGCATCTCGATCAAGCCGCTGACGATGCAGACCCGGATGTTCCGCATCAACTACCTGGTGGGCAAGCGCCAGGGTGCGTCGAACACGCGCGTGACGTCCACCTCGGTGGCGAATGCCGGCAACAACAATAACAACGGCGGCGGCTACCAGAACAATAACTACCAGACCCAGAACGGC
>DAMAFT010000185.1:0-7803 GCA_031995805.1 Massilia sp. | reverse complement strand
ATGGGCATGGCGGCGCTTGCCTTTTTTATTTCTAAATTGCAATTTTTCCTTCCACCCGCCGGCATTGTTACATTTGTAGAGACTGTTTGTAATATTGCTGGATAGAATTGGTGATCGAGCCCCACCCGATCGGAGGAAACCTGCCATGAAACGAAGCCTGCCGCTGCTGCTGGCCACCCTGTCGTTCCCTGTCCTGGCGGTGGCTGCCGAGCCGGCCGGCTGCATCTACGTCGAAATGGCGAAGCTGCCGGTACGCTACGTCGGCCTGGGCCTGGCGCCCGCCGTCGACGGCAGCATCGACGGCACGCCGGCCACCATGCTGGTCGATACCGGCGCCTTCGACACCGTCCTGACGATGACCGGCGTGGCGCGGCGCGACCTGGTGCTGATGATGACGGGCCGCCATGCCGAGGGCTTCGGCGGCCTGACGCGGCTGTATTCGACGCGGCTGGACCAGTTCGCCATCGGTCCGGTACAGAGCCGCCGCAGCGTCAACATGGGCGTGATCTACGAGATGACCTCGCCGCCCAGCTACGACGGGATCGTCGGCGCGCCCTTCCTGCTGCAGGCCGACTTCGAGGTCGACCTGCGCGCGCGCCAGCTGCGCTTCTTCCGTCCAAGGAATTGTTCCGGCGTGCCGCTCAAGGTGTGGCCGGAGACGACGTTCGCGGTCCCGTTCGAGCGCAGCCTGTCGAACAGTCCGAACCCGCACTTCACGGTCAAGGTCAACGGCAAGGAACTGGAAGCGCTGATCGACACCGGCGCCCACCGCAGCCTGATGACCAAGCGCGCCGCCCGCCGCATCGGCATCGACGTCGACGCCAGGGGACCCGGCGTGACGCGCCTGGGCGACAGCGGCGGCGTCGGCAGCGCGCGCGCGGCCAACTGGGCGGCGAAGATCGACACGGTCGAGATCGGCGACGAAACCATCCGCGACGCCGAGCTGCACGTCGTCGACTCGCAGGGCGCCGACGATGCCGACCTGTACCTGGGCCAGGATTTCCTGCGCAGCCACCGCGTCCTGTTCGCGATGAGCCAGCGCAAGCTCTACATCGCCTACCTGGGCGGCGACGTGTTCACGCGCGGGACCGCGCTCGAACCGTGGATGCAGGAAGAGGCAGACAACGGCAATCCCGACGCCCAGTACACACTGGCCGTCATGTACGGCGCCGGGCGCGGCGCGCCGCGCGACCCGCAACTGGCCAGGTCCTGGCTGGAAAAGGCCGCGGCCGCCGGCCAGCCGCACGCCAACCTGGCGGCCGGACGCCAGCGCCTGCTGGCCGGCCAGCCGGCCGAGGCCATCCCGCTGCTGCGCAAGGCCCTCGACCAGTTGCCGGCCGAAGGCTTCGGCCCGCTGTGGCTGTACAACGCGCGCGTGCGCAACGGCGAGCCCGAACTGGCGCGCAAGGAACTCGCCGCCGCGCTCGACAAGCAGCACCAGGACGACTGGCCGCAGCCGCTGGCCCGCTTCTACCTCGGCAAGATCGACGCCGCGCGCCTGCTCGACGAGGCCGGCCGCGACAAGCAGTTCGCCGCCCAGCGCAGCTGCCAGGCCAACGGCTACATGGCCGAATGGTACGCGGCCGCCGGCGACCAGGCGAAAAGCGAGGCGCTGCTGGCCGCGATGCGCGCGCAATGCGGCGGGCGGGCGGCGCCGGCGGCGCCGGTGCCGGCGGCGCCGAAGGCGGAAGGCAGCGCCAAGGCGCCCTAGGGCGCGGCGGACGGCGGCGGCGCCATCGCGCTACAATGGCGCCCTTGTTCCGTCTCCGATGCCCCCGCCATGTTCACCCCTTCTTCCAACGACGTGCGCCGCTTCTTCTGCGAGGCCTTGCGCAAGCGCCGCGCCGGCGAGATCCTGACCCCGATGGACGCGATCGCGGCCGACTGGATCGACCAGCATCCCGAATACCACGAGGAGCTGGCCGATGCCGACGAGGCGGTGGCGCGCGACTATGCCGTCGAGGGCGGCCGCGCCAACCCGTTCCTGCACCTGTCAATGCACCTGTCGATCGCCGAGCAGCTGTCGATCGACCAGCCGCGCGGCATCCGCGCCGCCTTCGAGGCGCTGGCCGCGCGCATCGGCGAGCACGATGCGCACCACGAGATCATGGAATGCCTGGGCGAGATGATCTGGGCCTCGCAGAGGAACGGCCTGCCGCCGGACGCGGAAGGCTACGTGGAGTGCGTGCGCAAGCGGGTGCGCTAGCTAGCGCCGCACCACCAGCGGCCCCGGCAACCCGTGCAGGTAGGCCGCGATGTCGGCCATGTCCTTGTCCGACAGCGGCTGGGCCATGCCGGCCATGATGGCGTTGTTGCGGCCGTTGACCACCTTGCCGCCGCGCTTGTAGGCGGTCAGCGCGTGCTTGAGGTAGTCGGCGTGCTGGCCGGCCAGCTTCGGATAGGTGGGATCGATCGGGGTCTTGTAGTCGGCGCCGTGGCAGGACGCGCAATTGTATTTCTTGGCCAGCGCCTCGCCGTTGACGGCGTCGCCGGACGCCGCCAGGGCGTTCATGGACAGCGCTCCGAAAGCCAGCGCGAGCATCGTTCTTTTCATGGCGTCTCCTCCTCGCATCTTATTTTGGGCTGGCCGCGGTCTGCTGCGAATAATAGGCGGCGATGTCGGCGATGTCCTGCTCCGACAGGCTGGCGGCGATGCCCTGCATCGACGGATGGCGGCGGTCGCCTTTCCTGTAGGCGTTGAGCGCCGCTTCGATGTACTTGGCGGACTGGCCGCCGATCATGGGGACCTGGTAGACCTCGGGGAACGTCGCCTTGTAGCCGGGAATGCCGTGGCAGCCGATGCACTGCTCGATCTTGTTCGGCGCTGCCTTCGGATTGGCGACGACGTCCGCCGCATCCGCTGCGCCGGCGCCGGTGAGGGCGACGCCGAACGCGAGTACTGCTAAAGGATTTTTCATGATTTGCAATCGTTAGGGTGGTTCGAATACCGCAACTGCGCAAAAACTTAGCATTTGTACTATGACTGGCCGATTCTATATGAGAACCATGGCACAGTCTACAAAGCAACAATCTACCCTTCACGGGCGTGGCCAAGGGCATTTGGCATATACTCGATGTCATTTTCCCACTACCGTTCCCGCCCATGAACGCCCCGACCACCCCGGCACGCTTCGCAGGCAGCGACAACTATGTCGCCACCGATGACCTGAAACTGGCGGTCAACGCCGCCCTGACGCTGGCGCGCCCGCTGCTGATCAAGGGCGAGCCCGGCACCGGCAAGACCATGCTGGCCGAGGAAGTCGCCGGCGCGCTGGACATGCCGCTGCTGCAGTGGCACGTGAAGTCGACCACCAAGGCCCAGCAGGGCCTGTACGAATACGACGCCGTCTCGCGCCTGCGCGATTCCCAGCTCGGCGACGAGCGCGTGCGCGACATCCACAACTACATCGTCAAGGGCGTGCTGTGGCAGGCCTTCACGGCGCCCGAGCCGGTGGTGCTCCTGATCGACGAGATCGACAAGGCCGACATCGAATTCCCGAACGACCTGCTGCGCGAACTGGACCGCATGGAGTTCTACGTCTACGAGACGCGCGAGATGGTCGTGGCGCAGCACCGGCCGCTGGTCATCATCACGTCGAACAACGAGAAGGACCTGCCGGACGCCTTCCTGCGCCGCTGCTTCTTCCATTACATCCGGTTCCCGGACCGCGACACGATGGCCGACATCGTCAAGGTGCACTTCCCGCACCTCAAGCAGGACCTGCTGGCCGCGGCGTTGCAGAGCTTTTATGAATTGCGCGAGGTGCCCGGCCTCAAGAAGAAGCCGTCGACCTCGGAATTCCTCGACTGGCTCAAACTCCTGCTGGCCGAGGACATCCCGGCCGAGGCCCTGCGCAGCCGCGATGCCAGGGCCGTGGTCCCGCCGCTGCACGGCGCCCTGCTCAAGAACGAGCAGGACGTCGGCCTGTTCGAGCGCCTGGTGGCAATGGCGAGGAACAACCGATGATCCGCGTCGATCCCGTCACCCTCGAATTCAACGGCATCCGCCTGGAGCCGCTGTCGCTGCAGCATGCCGACGGCCTGCGCGGCGCCGCCTGCGACGGCGAACTCTGGAACCTGCGCGTGACGTCGGTGCCGGAACCGGAACACGTGGAAGCCTACATCGGCAAGGCGCTCGAGATGCCGGACCGCCTGCCCTTCGCCGTCGTCGACGCCGCCACCGACACCGTGATCGGCAGCACCAGCTACCACGACATCGTGGCCGCCGTCGACCGCGTCGAGATCGGCTGGACCTGGTATGCGAAGAGCCGCCAGCGCAGCCACGTCAACACCAGCTGCAAGCTGCTGCTGCTGTCGCACGCCTTCGACACGCTGGGCTGCGCCGTCGTCGGCCTGCGCACCGACAATTTCAACCACGCCTCGCAGGCCGCGATCGAGCGCCTGGGCGCGAAGAAGGACGGCGTCGTCCGCCACTCGGCCCTGCGCCGCGACGGCACCGTGCGCGACACCGTGATGTACAGCATCGTGCGCGGCGAGTGGCCCGAGATCAAGTCGCACCTGCATTACTGCCTGGGCCGCCACTCCCGGGCAGCAGGATGACATGACGGCTTGAGGCGATGCTGATCGACTTCTTCTTCGCGCTGCGCGACGCCCGGGTCCCGGTCTCGATCAGGGAATTCCTGACCCTGCTCGAAGCGCTCGAACGGCAGGTGATCGCGCCGTCGCTGGACGAGTTCTACTACCTGGCGCGCCTGGTGCTGGTGAAGGACGAAGCCCATTTCGACAAGTTCGACCGCGCGTTCGGCGCCTATTTCAAGGGCGTCGACGCGGTGTTCGACACGAAGGCCGGCATTCCGCTCGACTGGTTGCTGCAACGCCTGGAGCGCGAGCTGACGCCGGAACAGAAGGCGCAGTTGCAGAAGCTCGGCTACGACAAGCTGATGGAACGCCTGCAGCAGCTGCTGGAAGAACAGAAGGAACGCCACGAAGGCGGCAGCAAGTGGATCGGCACCGGCGGCACCTCGCCGTTCGGCAATGGCGGCACCAATCCGGAAGGCATCCGCATCGGCGGCCAGGGCGGCAAGCGCAGTGCGGTCAAGGTGTGGGAGCAGCGCAGCTACCGCGACTACGACGGCGAGCGCGAACTGGGCATCCGCAACGTCAAGGTGGCGCTGCGCCGCCTGCGCCGCTTCGCGCGCCATGGCGCCGCCGACGAACTGGCGCTGGACGAGACGATCCGCTCGACCGCCAACAACGCCGGCTGGCTCGACATCCGCATGCAGCCGGAGCGCAGGAACCGCATCAAGGTGCTGATGCTGCTGGACGTGGGCGGCAGCATGGACGACCACGTGGAGCGCACCGAGGAACTGTTCTCGGCGGCGAAGAGCGAGTTCAAGCACATGGACTTCTTCTACTTCCACAACTGCGTCTACGACTACCTGTGGAAGAACAACCGCCGCCGCCACGCCGAGCGCTTCCCGACCTGGGACGTGCTGCGTACCTACCCGCCCGACACGCGCCTGATCTTCGTCGGCGACGCCACCATGAGCCCCTACGAGATCCTGGCGCCGCACGGTTCGGTCGAGTACGACAACGACGAGCCCGGGGCCGAGTGGCTGGCGCGCTGCTGCGCGGCGTTCCCGAAATTCGCCTGGCTCAATCCGGAGCCGGAACACCTGTGGCAGTACCGCCAGTCGGTGTCGATCGTCCGCCAGCTCCTGGGCGGGCGCATGTTCCCGGTGACGCTGGACGGGCTGGAACGGGCGATGCGCTTGCTGAGCAAATGACGCGGCCGCGGGTTCAAGCCCCGCGCTTCTGGATGATGCTGCGCACGGCGAGCAGCCCCACCACGTCGATCCACAGGTGCACCAGGATCGCGGCCACCAGCCCCACGCGCGCGAACACGAAGCCCAGCACCACGCTGCACACGAAGATCCCGCCCGCCTGCACCAGCGTGGCCCGGTCCAGCTTGCGGAAGCGGACCACCGGCACGTGCGTCGCGACGAACAGCAGCGACGCGATCCACACGCCCACGAACGGCTGGATCGCCGCGCGGAACAGCATCTCCTCGCCGACCGCCGCGGCGATGCTGATCCACAGCGGGTTCAGGCCGCGCAGGTCCAGGCGCGAATAGGTCTCGACGGTGCGCGCCGTCGATGCCGAACCCCTGGTCAGGCGGAACAGCGCATACGCGCCCAGCGCCGCGACCAGCGCCAGCACGTGTCCGACCAGGAGTTGCGACAGGAGCGGCACCGGCCCCGTGAACACGGCCTTCGGGTCCTTCTGCAGCCAGATGAAGGGCGCGGCGACGATGCACATGCCCACGCCGGTCAGCAGTTGCGCGGCCAGCCCGATCTGCGGGCGCGGGGATGGAGGGGCGGGCGGCGGTGCGGGCGGTGGTGCGGGGTGGTCCATGAAATGAAATCCGGCGTCGTGAAACCCGCCATTTTAGCCGAGCGCAAGCCGCCCTCTTCCGCCATTCCTACACGCAATCGTGCGCATGTGCCCCTCTTGTAGAATCGGCTCGGACACCGACATGCATTTTTGACAAATACGAGAGAGGACAAGGCATGCCCGAACTCCTGGCCATCCTGACCGGCCTTGCCTGGCCGGTCGCCATCACCGTCGCCTGGCTGGTGGGCGAATTCGGACAGCGCTGGACCGGCTTGCCGCGCATCAGTTTCTACGGCCTCGTCGGCTTCGTGCTGGCCGCGCCCCAGCTGGGCGTGCTGCCGCTGCCGGGCGTGGGACCGATGATGCTGCTGGCCGACGTGGCGTTCGGCCTGGTGCTGTTCGAACTCGGCTACCGCATCAACCTGCGCTGGCTGCGCAACAATCCCTGGATCGGCGCGGCCAGCCTGGCCGAGGCGCTGCTGACCTTCGGCGCCGTCTACCTGGTCGCGGACGCGTTCGGCGCCTCCGACATCAATGCGCTGATGCTGGCCTCGCTGTCGATGGCGACGTCGCCGGCGACCCTGGTGCGCGTGATCAACGAGCAGCGCAGCTCGGGCCAGGTGACCGAGCGCGCCATGCACCTGTGCGCGCTGAACTGCGTGCTGGCCGTGTTCGCCTTCAACGCCAGCGTCGGCCTGTGGATCTTCCGCACCTTCGAGGACGTCGGCGAAGCGCTGTGGAACAGCCTCGTCGTGCTGGGCGTGTCGGCCTTCACCGGCGCCGTGTTCGGCCTGGTGGTGCCGGCCGTGCTGCGCATGCTCGGCAAGCTGGCCCAGGATGCCACCGTCGCGTTCGCGCTGGCCGTGATCCTGCTGGTGTCGATCACCTTCACGCTGGGCCTGTCGCCGGTGGTGGCGGCGCTGGCCTTCGGCCTGGTGGCGCGCCACCGCCGCATCGCGTTCAGCCAGGCGCAGCGCAATTTCGGCGCGCTCGGCGAACTGCTGACCGTGGTGCTGTTCGTGTTCGCCGCCTCGACCCTCGACTGGCAGAAGGTCTGGGCCGGCGGCGCCCTGGCGCTGGCGCTGGTGCTGGCGCGCCTGGCGGCCAAGACGCTGGGGGTAATGGCTTTCGCGCACCTGTCCGGCATCTCGTGGCGCAAGGGCGCGCTCACCGGCGTGGCGCTGGTGCCGCTGTCGGTGTTCGCCGTCATGCTGCTCGAGCATGCGCGCCTGGCCGGCATCCAGGTGGTCGAGGAATTGCGCGCCGTGGCGGCCGTGACGATGCTGCTCGAAGTGTTCGGCCCCATCCTCCTGCAGCGCGCCCTGGTGTGGGCGCGCGAGGCGCCGGAAACGGAGGACCGCCATGCCGCTTGACGCCTTCGCCAGTTCGCAGGCCCTGACCTTCGGCGTCGAGCTGGAACTGCAGCTTGTCAGCCTGTCCGACTTCGAC
>DAMAFT010000184.1:0-7803 GCA_031995805.1 Massilia sp. | reverse complement strand
CTGCGGATGGCGCACGCGCAGCACGAAGCGCTCGTGTACCACCACCTGCTGCGAATAGCCGCCCAGCGTGTGGCCCGGCGCATCCGCGGTCGGTCCGTTGTAGGTGCCGACCATGCCGTCGCAATACTGTTCCAGGCCGGCCTCGCAGTCGGCGCAGTGCTGGCAGCTGTCGACCATGCAGCCGACGCCGACCAGGTCGCCGGGCTGGAAGCCCTTGACGTGGGCGCCGACGGCGGACACGCGGCCGACGATTTCGTGGCCCGGCACGCACGGGTACTGCGTGCCGGCCCATTCGGCGCGCACGGTGTGCAGGTCGGAGTGGCAGACGCCGCAGAAGGCGATGTCGATCTGCACGTCGTGGGCGCCGGGGGCGCGGCGGGTGATGTCGAGCGATTCGAGCGGCTTGTCGGCGGCGTGCGCGCCATAGGCTTTGACCGTCATGGTGTTCCTTTTCGATGTGTCGGTGGGTATTGTCCTGCGCGCCGGCGCGCGTTGCATGAAGGCCGGGGCAGCGCCATGATAGCGGTAAAGGCAAGCGAAAAGAACAAGGTCTTTTGCTTGCCCTTATGAATTGACATCATCAATCGCCGCTGGTTTACCGACGATTATTCATGAAACGAGCGCTGCGCCGGATCGGCGCCCGGTATTGCGCATCGCTCACCGGTTCCATCCATTCGACACCCTTGCCGTCCGCCATGCCGGTGACGGCCAGGTGGATCATCGCGCCGTCCGGCGCGGCGCCGTGCCAGTGCCTGGCGCCGGGCGGGCACCAGACCACGTCGCCCGGCCGGATCTGCTGCACCGGCTTGCCCCATTCCTGCACCTGGCCCACGCCGGCCACCACGACCAGGCGCTGGCCCGACGGATGCACATGCCAGGCCGAGCGGGCGCCCGGCGCGAACGTCACGTAGGCGACGGATGCCGCGATGCCTGCGCTGGCCGGCCACAGCGGCTCGACCTTCACCTGTCCCGTGAAACAAGCCACCGGCCCGGCGCTCGCCGGCTGGGTGCCGGCGCATGGCGCTCGCCCTGCACCGCGACGGTGGCGCCGATGTTGTCTTCCAGCCGGTGCAACTTGGTCGTGCCCACACGCGGCGGCCTGTCCGCCCGGGAATTCGGGAAGGACGGCCGCAAGCTGGACGTGCGCACCGAGGGGCTCGACGGTGTCGAAGGTGCTTGACAGCTTTAAATGTGCAAATTACGATCACAATATAACTGCCACCGGATGAAGAGGAAACCATGTCCCTGACGATGTCCCAAGCCTCCGTGCCCGCGTTCGTGCGCGGCCTGAAAGTCCTGTCCGCGCTGCTCCAGAAAGGCGAGGACCATGCGGCGCAAGCCGGCATGGTGCCGGAAGCCCTGCTGGGCGCGCGCCTGGCGGACGACATGCTGCCGCTGTCGGCGCAGGTGCAGCGCGCCAGCGACACGGCGAAGTTCGCCGCCCAGCGCCTGAGCGGCGGCGACGCCCCCAAGTTCGCCGACGACGAGACCTCGTTCGGCCAGCTGCAGGAACGCATCGCGCACACCATCGCCTACCTGGAAAGCGTGGACCCGGCCCAGATCGACGCCGGCACCGACCGCGAAGTCACGCTCAAGTTCGGCGCGGCCGGCGCGACCTTCACGGGCGCCAGCTACCTGACCACGTTCGCGCTGCCGAACTTCTACTTCCACGTCGCCATCGCGCACGGCATCTTGCGCAACCAGGGCGTCAAGGTCGGCAAGCTGGACTACCTGGGGCCGTTCGAGGCCCTGTAAGCCGCCTGCCTGTCCCCGGGCGCCGCGGCGTCAGAACGTGAACACCGTGTACCCGTCGGCCGCGATCTGCGCGATGCTCGGCAGGCCCGACGTGCCGGGCACGGCGTTGTCGGTGACCAGGTCGAAGCCGGTGCGCTCGGCCTCCTCGCGGGCGCCGAACACGTCGGCGCAGCCGCACGACACGCCGGTCACGCGGTCCTGCACGGCGTCGAACAGCGCGTGGACCGGATGGCCGGCATCGGCCAGCACGCCGGGCCAGCGGGTGCCGGCGCCCTGGAAATAGATGCCGACCTCGATGTCCTTCTGCTTGAAGTCGTAGGCGGCGGCCAGGCCGTTGAACATGCGGCCCAGCGCGTCTTCGCCGGCTTTCGGATCGGACAGGATGATGATGGCGGCTTTCATGGCGATTCTCCTTCGTGGGTTGGATCCGCCGCAGCGTGCAGCGGATGGACCCATTCTAGGAATTGCGCGCCCACGCGGAAACAGCGCTCGCATCAATTCATTGTTTCGCCACCAGAAATAATCACGGGACCTGTGGCGGGTTCAGGGCAGGATGGGCGCGCAGGTGCGCCACCAGCATGTCGATGAAGTGGCGCACCTTGGCGGAGCCGAACTTGCTCTCGCGGTGCAGCACGTGCACCGGCCACGGCGCTTCCTCGTGCTCGGCCAGCACGACCCGCAGGCGGCCGTCGGCCACCTCGCCCGCGACCTGGTAGGACAGCAGGCGGCAGATGCCCAGGCCGGCCACGGCGGCCACGATGGCGGCGTCGTTGCTGGTCACCGTCAGGCGCGGGCGCATGCGCACCAGCGTGGGGTCGTCGACGGCGCCGAACTTCCACTCCACGCGCGGCGAGATGCCGCTGGCCGAGACGATCGTGTGGCGCAGCAGGTCGGTCGGATGGCGCGGCTCGCCGCAGCGCGCCAGGTAGTCGGGCGCCGCGCACAGCACGCGCCGCACCTGGCCCACGCGCAGCGCCTTCAGGCCGGAATCCGGCAGGTGGCCGATGCGCACCGCCACGTCGATGCCCTCGTCGACCAGGTTCACGACGCGGTCGAGGAACCAGGCGCCCACCTCGACCTCGGGGAACTGCTCCAGGTAACGCACGATGCTGGGCATGACGAAGTCCTTGCCGAACAGGACCGGCGCCGTCACCGACAGGTTGCCCCTGGGCGCCGCGTTCACCCCGGCGGCCGCCTCGTTCGCTTCGAGGATGCTGGCGAGGATGCTGCGGGTGTCGTCCAGGTAGCGCTGGCCGGCCTCGGTCAGGCGCACGTGGCGCGTCGTGCGCAGCAACAGCTTGACGCCCAGCCGTTCTTCCAGCGCGGCGATGGCGCGCGTGACCGCGGCCGGCGACAGGCCCAGGCGGCGCGCGGCGGCGACGAAGCCCTCTTCCTCGCCCACGGCGACGAAGACGTGCATCAGGTGGATCTGGTCCATCCATTACTCCCGGCGAAATAGTGATTTGCTTGCGGCGGCCATTCTTGTTCGCCGCATTATTTCGCAGAATGGCGTCATCGGCAAACCCAAGGAGACCATCATGCAATCGAACACAGGCTTTCACGCCGGCGAACGGCTGGCCCAGCAACGCGCCGGCGCCACCGCCACGGCGGACCGCAACGCCACCATGGTCGCCGGCGCCGTGATCGGCGGCGCCCGCCCCTTCATCGCCAAGCAGGCCATGGTGGCATTGGGCAGCACGGACAGCGCCGGGCGCGTCTGGGCCTCGCTGCTGTTCGGCGCGCCCGGCTTCGCCCACACCGGCGACGGCACCGCCATCGCGCTCGACGTCCCCGCGGCCGCGCGCGACGATACCGACCCGCTGTGGGACAACCTGGCGGCAGGCGCCGGCACGGGCGCCGGGGCCGACGTCGGCATGCTGTTTATCGAGCTCGGCTCGCGCCGCCGCTACCGCGTCAACGGCGGCCTGCTGCGCCTGGACGAGCGCGGTGTCGAGGTGGCGGTGCGCGAGGCCTATCCGAACTGCCCGCGCTACATCCAGCGGCGCCAGTTGCGCCACCTGGACGCCAGCGGCCGGCCGGGCCAGGCCGCCTGCGGCACGGCGTTGCACGGCGCCGCCGCCGGCATCGTCGCCCGCGCCGACACCGTGTTCGTCGCCAGCCGCCATGCCGGCAGCGGCGCCGACGTCTCGCACCGCGGCGGCAACCGCGGCTTCGTCCGCCGCGTCGACGCGACCACGCTGCGCCTGCCCGACTACGACGGCAACAGCATGTTCAACACGCTCGGCAACCTGGAAGCGGACCCGCGCGCCGGCCTGTGCATCCCCGACTTCGAGGGCGGCCGGCTGTTGCAGCTGACCGGCAGCGCCACCGTGCTGTGGGACCAGGACGATCCGGCGGGAGAATCCGGCGGCACGGGACGCTTCTGGGAATTCCGGGTGGCGTCGTGGATCCTGCGCGACATGCCGCAGCGGATGGAGTGGGAATACCTGGACGCCTCGCCGTTCAACCCCGCCGCCGCCAACTGAGGGAGGGCGCCACGCACCTGTCGGCGCAGGCCGGACGGGCCGACCCGGCCGCCCTGCTCGGCCCCTGGCGCCGCGGCGACACCTGCCTGACGCCGGCCATGCGCGCCGACGGGATGTGCACCTGCGTGTCCTGGGCCGCGGCGCCGGGACGGCTGGTGCTGGAACTGTGAACGCCGGTCCCTACTGGCCCGTCTGGCGCGCCAGCGCCACGAAGGCGTGCAGGTAGTCGGTGTCCCAGTCGGCCTCGCGCGCGCCCAGGTGGATGTGCTTCTGGATGCCCCTGGGGCCGAGCCTGAGCGTGCGCAAGCGCAGGTGCGGCGCGTAGTCCGTCACCAGCCACTTCGGCAGCGCCGTCACGCCGCGCCCGCCGGCCACCATCTGCAGCATGATGTCGGTGGTCTCGATGGTCTTGTGGCGGCGCGGCGCGCAATGCGCCGGCAGCAGGAACAGGTTGTAGATGTCGAGGCGGTCGAGCGGCACCGGATAGGTGATCAGGGTTTCCCCGGCCAGTTGCTCGGGCCGCACCTCGTCCTGGCCGGCCCACGGGTGGTCCTCGTGCACCACCAGCACCTGCTCGTAGCCGAACACCGGCTCGAAGCGCAGGCCGGGGCGCAGCACCGGGTCGGGCGTGACGACCAGGTCGATCTCGTAGCCGAGCAAGGCGCCGATGCCGCCGAACTGGAATTTCTGCTTGACGTCCACGTCCACCAGCGGCCACGCCGCCAGGTAGGGCGCGACCACCTTCAGCAGCCACTGGTAGCACGGATGGCATTCCATGCCGATGCGTAGCGTGCCGCGCTCGCCCTGCGCATACTGCGCCAGCTGTTCCTCGGCCAGTACCAGTTGCGGGAGCAGGCGCTGCGCTACCGCCAGCAGGTAGTCGCCGGCCTGCGTCAGGCGCAGCGAGCGGCCTTCGCGGATCCAGATCGCGGTGCCGGCCTGCTGTTCCAGCTTCTTCATGCTGTGGCTGAGCGCCGACTGGCTCAGGTGCAGCGCCTCGGCGGCGGCCGTGACGGAGCCCTGGCGGCGGACTTCGAACAGGATCTCGAGGTGGGAACGTTCCAGCATGTATGAATGGTTTGCATGAATATGTGAATTAATACCATTTTACTTCATTGATATGCCTATTTACCATGAATGAATCAGATCATTCACGGAGAAAACATGGCCATCGTTCATAACTTGGGATTCCCGCGCATCGGCGCCAGGCGCGAACTGAAGTTTGCCCTGGAGTCGTACTGGAAGGGCGACACCACGCGCGCCGCGCTGGAATCAGCGGGCGCGGCACTGCGCCGGCGCCACTGGAACGACCAGGCCGGGCTCGACCTGGTGCCGGTGGGCGACTTCTCGTTCTACGACCAGGTGCTGGACATGAGCTTCACGCTTGGCAACCTGCCGGAACGCGTGCGCGGCTTCCACGGCGATGCGCTCGACAACTATTTCCGCGTGGCGCGCGGCCGCTCGGCGCAATCCGCAGACGGGCATGGCGGCTGCTGCGGCGGCGTGGCGGCGGGCGAGATGACCAAGTGGTTCGACACCAACTACCACTACATCGTGCCGGAATTCGCGGCGTCCACGACGTTCGCGCCGGATGCCGCGCGCCTGCTCGCGCAGATCGGCGAGGCCCGGGCACAGGGCGTCAAGGCCAAGCCGGTGATCGTCGGCCCGGTCACCTACCTGGCGCTGGGCAAGGCGCGCGACGGCGCGGACAAGCTGGCCCTGCTCCCCGCCCTGCTGGACGCGTATTCGCAACTGCTGTGCACCCTGGCCGCGCACGGCGTCGACTGGGTGCAGGTGGACGAGCCGCTGCTGGTGACGGAACTCGACGCCGACTGGCAGCACGCCTTCAATACTGCCTACCACCACCTGAAGGCCTGCCCCGTCAAGCTGCTGCTGGCGACCTATTTCGGCCAGCTGCAGGAAAACCAGTACCTGGCGGCCAACCTGCCGGTGGCCGGCCTGCACGTCGACGCTGTCAACGGCCACGACGACATCCGCCCGCTGCTGAACCTGCTGCCCGAGCACAAGGTGCTGTCGCTGGGCGTGATCAACGGCCGCAACATCTGGAAGACCGACCTGGCCGCGGTGCTGGACTGGCTGGAACCGGTCGCCGAGCGCCTCGGCGCGCGGCTGTGGATCGCGCCGTCCTGCTCGCTGCTGCACGTGCCGGTCGACCTGGACGGCGAGGACCGGCTCGACCCCGAGGTCAAGTCCTGGCTGGCGTTCGCGCTGCAGAAGCTGGACGAGCTGCGCGTGCTGGCGCGGGCCCTGCGCGACGGCCGCGCCGCCGTGGCGCCGGAGCTGGCCGCGAACGCCGCCGCGCTGGCGGCGCGCCGGGCTTCGCCGCGCGTTCACGACCCGGCCGTGCAGGCCGCCACGGCGGCGGTCGACGCGTCGCTGGGCCGCCGCAACAGCCCCTATGCCGTGCGCGCCGCCGAGCAGGCCGCCCTGCTCGCGCTGCCGTCCTACCCGACCACCACCATCGGCTCCTTCCCGCAGACGCCGGACATCCGCCAGGCGCGCAGCGCCTTCAAGGCCGGAACCCTGGACGCCGACGGCTACCGCGATGCGATGCGCGCCGAGATCGCCCGCAGCGTGCGCGCGCAGGAAGCGCTGGGCCTGGACGTGCTGGTGCACGGCGAGGCGGAGCGCAACGACATGGTCGAATACTTCGGCGAGCAGCTCGACGGCTATGCGTTCAGCCAGGCCGGCTGGGTGCAGTCCTACGGCTCGCGCTGCGTCAAGCCGCCGATCCTGTTCGGCGACGTCAAGCGCCAGCGCCCGATGACGGTGGAATGGATCGCCTACGCCCAGTCGCTCACGGCCAAGCCGATGAAGGGCATGCTGACCGGCCCGGTGACGATCCTGAACTGGTCGTTCGTGCGCGACGACCAGCCGCGCGCGGCCTCGTGCCTGCAACTGGCGCTGGCCATCCGCGCCGAGGTGCTCGACCTGGAGCGCGCGGGCGTGCGCGTGATCCAGATCGACGAGGCGGCGCTGCGCGAAGGCCTGCCGCTGCGCCGCGCGCAGTGGCAGGACTACCTCGACTGGGCGGTCGAGTCCTTCCGCATCAGCGCCAACGGCGTGCAGGACCGCACCCAGGTCCACACCCATATGTGCTACTCGGAGTTCAACGACATCATCGCCGCGATCGCCGCCATGGACGCCGACGTGATCACCATCGAGACGTCGCGCTCGAACATGGAACTGCTCGACGCCTTCGACCACTTCCGCTACCCGAACGAGATCGGCCCGGGCGTCTATGACATCCACTCGCCCAACATCCCGACGCGCGAGCACATCGTGCAGCTGATGAAGAAGGCGGCCGGGCGCATTCCGGCGCAGCGCCTGTGGGTCAACCCGGACTGCGGCCTCAAGACGCGCCAGTGGGCCGAGGTGCTGCCGGCGCTGCGCAATATGGTGGAGGCGGCGCGCGAGCTGCGGCAGGCGGCCTGAATGCCCGTCAGGCGGGCGCCGGCACCGCGGGCTGCCGCACCTGCGCCGCCTGCGCGGCCTGCTTCGCCTGTTCCCTGACCAGCCGCTCGACCACCCGGCGCGCCCG
>DAMAFT010000183.1:447-7805 GCA_031995805.1 Massilia sp. | reverse complement strand
TACATGAAGGCCAAGATCGCCTACATGAACAGCAAGGGACAAGCCGTCTACCCGGACGCCAACAGCACCCTGCGCGTCACCTTCGGCAACATCAAGGGCCGCGACTACGGCGCCGACGGCACCGGTTCCTGGACCGCCTTCACCACCGTGAACGGCGTGGTCGCCAAGGCCACCGGCGAAGGCGAGTTCAACGCGCCGCAGAAGCAGCTGGACGCCATCAAGGCCAAGGACTTCGGCCGCTTCGTCGATCCGAAGCTGAAGACCGTCCCGGTCAACTACCTGGCCACGCTGGACATCACCGGCGGTAACTCGGGTTCGGCCGCGCTGAATTCGAAGGCCGAGCTGATCGGCCTGGCCTTCGACGGCACGCTGGACTCGATCATCTCGGACTGGGACTTCAACCCGCGCGCCACCCGCGACATCCAGGTCGACGTGCGCTACATCCTGTGGAACATGCAGAAGGTCGACCATGCCGACAACCTGCTGAAGGAGATGAACGCGCTGTAATCCCGCGATTTCGGGCATCATCCACGAGCCACGCTGCGCACCGCAGCGTGGCTTTTTTTACGGCCGGCGCCCGCCCGCCGTCAACGACAAGGAGCAAGCATGGGAATGACATCGAGCCTGTACGCCGTCGACGAGGCGCGCATCGACGCGCTGCGCGCCGATCCCGGCCTGGTATGGGAACTCATCGACCCGGACGATGCGGTCGACGACGATACGGCCGACGGCGACGCGCAAGGCGTCCTGCAGGCCGACCTGGACAAGGCCTGGCACGGCATCCACTACCTGCTGACCGGCAGCGCCTGGGAGGGCGAAGCGCCGCTCGGCTTCCTGCTCCACGGCGGCGAACCGCTGGGCGAGGAAGACGACTACGATGCGCCACCGCGCGCGTTCACGGCCGCCGAAGTGGGCGAGATCGACGCGGCGCTGCGCGGGTTCGACGCCGCGCGCCTGCGCGCGCGCTTCGACCCGCAAGCCATGCAGGCGCTCGACATCTATCCGAACGTCTGGGACCGGGGCGAGGAGGAACTCGACTACTGCCTGCACTACTTCGGCGAACTGCAATCCTTCCTGGCCGAGGCGACGCGGCGCCGGTTCGGCATGCTGGTGTTCATCGGCTAGCCGTCGCACCCTGCCGCCGGCCCGGCACCGGCAGCAGGCACGCCGCGCGGATATGCTCCACCACGCGCCGGGCGCGCGCCGACAACGGCCATTCGGCGCGGTGGATCAGCCACAGCTGGTCGACCACGGGCGGGCCGCAATCGATCACGCGCACGGCGTCCGGGCGCGCGAACGCCAGGCGCGCGTGGCGCGGCAGTACCGTGAAGCCGAAGCCGCGCGCCACCGGTTCCAGGATCAGGCCGATCTGGTTGACGAAGCCGCGCAGCGGCAGGCTGCGCACGCCCGGATTGCCGGGATAGCGGCGACTCAGCAGGCGCGTCGCCATCGCCTGGCCGTCGGGATGGTCAATGAAGCCCAGCCGCGCCAGGTCGTCCCAGGAATGGGCCGGAGAAGCTGCCGGTGCGACCAGTTCCAGCGGCTCCTCGATGAAGGGCTGGCAGGCCAGGCGCGCATCGTCCGGCTTGAGCGTGACCAGGCCCAGTTCGTAGTCGTTCTGCAGCACGGCATCACGCGCCTCGGCATCGGGCGCGAAGCGGCAGCGCACCGTCAGCCCCGGATGCCGCTGCTGCAGGTCGAGCAGGACCGGGTACAGCCCCAGGCCGGTGCTGCCCGGCGTGACCAGGCTGACCTCCCCGCGATCGTCCTGGTCGTCGGCCAGGCGCGCCTGCAGGCGGCGGTCGGCCTGCTCGACCTCGGCGCAGTAGTCGAGGAGCGAGCGCCCGGCCGGCGTCAGCTCGATGCTGCGCGGACGGCGGATCAGCAGGGGGCCGAGTGCGTCTTCCAGATGCCCCAGGTGCTGGCTGACGGCCGCCTGGGTCAGCCCCAGCTTCTCGGCCGCGCGGGTGAAACTGCCGGTGGCGGCCAGCGCGGCGAAACTGCGCAGCCATTGTCGGTTCAGCATGATCGGATAAGAATATTTTATGGATGGGATAAACTCCCATTAGTGTACTTTATCGCCGGGGTGGCTTAGCCTGTCGGTCCCGCGCCGTCCCCGCGATCGGCGCCCATCTACCGATAGAGAAACCATGCCAGCCCTGTTCACTCCCTTCACCCTCAAGGACGTCACCCTGCGCAACCGCATCGCCGTGCCGCCGATGTGCCAGTACCGCGCCAACGACGGCTTCGTCAACGACTGGCACCAGGTCCACTACGCCGGCATCGCGCGCGGCGGCGCCGGCCTGACGATCGTCGAGGCGACCGCCGTGTCGCCGGAAGGCCGCATCACGCCGGGCTGCGCCGGCCTGTGGGACGACGCCCAGGTCGAGGGCATGGCGCACATCGCCGCCCGCATCAAGGCCTCCGGCTCGGTCGCCGGCATCCAGATCGGCCACGCCGGCCGCAAGGCCAGCGCCAACCGCCCGTGGGAAGGCGACGACCACATCCCGTCCGATGCGCCGTACGGCTGGGACACCATCGCCCCGTCGGCGATTGCCTTCGGCAAGGGCCTGCCGAAGGTGCCGAAGGCCATGACGCTGGACGACATCGCGCGCGTGAAGGCCGACTTCGTGGCCGCCGCGCGGCGCGCCCGCGCCGCCGGCTTCGACTGGCTGGAACTGCACTTCGCCCACGGCTACCTGGGCCAGAGCTTCTTCTCGCCGCATGCCAACCGGCGCGACGACGGGTACGGCGGCGACTTCGCCGGCCGCAGCCGCTTCCTGCTCGAGACCCTCGAGGCCGTGCGCGAAGTCTGGCCGGCCAACCTGCCGCTGACGGCGCGCATGGGCGTGATCGAATACGACGGCAACGACGAACAGACGCTGGCCGAATCGATCGAATTGACCCGCATGATGCGCGCGCGCGGCCTGGACCTGCTGAGCGTGAGCGTCAACTTCGTGATCCCCGACGTGGCCATTCCCTGGGGCCCGGCCTTCCTCGGTCCGGTGGCCAAGCGCGTGCGCGAGGAAGCCGGCCTGCCGGTGGCGTCGGCCTGGGGCTTCGACGGCCCGCACCTGGCCGAACGCGCCGTGGCCGACGGCCAGCTCGACCTGGTGATGGTGGGCCGCGCCCACCTGGCCAACCCGCACTACCCGCTGCAGGCCGCGCAGGAACTGGGCGTCGAGCGCCCGACGTGGGTGCTGCCGGCCCCGTATGCGCACTGGCTGGAGCGGTACAGCATGCAGAAGTAAGCTGGCGCTTACCGTCGTCCCGCGGAGGCGGGAGCCCATGCTCAGTGCATCGTCTCCGACACCTGCCCCTTGTTCAGGCGGCTGTTGCGGATCCCATAGCCGAAGTACGTGACGACCGCCACCGCCATCCATACCGTGAACACGACATAGGTCGTGTGCGACAGCCCGAACACGAGGTACAGGCAGGCCAGGATCGACAGGCCCGGCACCAGGTAGGGGCCGAACGGCACGCGGAATCCCTTGCGGCCCGTCTCGCCCTGCTTGCGGCGGATGACCGGCACGGCGACCGAGACGACCATGAAGGCCGTCAGCGTGCCCATGCTCACCATGTCCCACAGGAAGGTGGCGTCGACCAGGCCGCCGACCAGGGCGACCACGAGGGAGACGATCAGCGTATTCACGACCGGCGACTTGGTGCGCGGGTTCACGGCCTGGAAGGCCTTCGGGATCAGGCCGTCGCGCGAGATCGCGTACAGGATGCGGGTCTGGCCGTAGATCGTCACCAGCGTCACCGAGAACACGGAAATGACGGCGCCGGCCGACAGCACCAGCGCCGGCCAGGCCTTGCCGGTCACGTTCTGCAGGATCACGGCCAGGCCCGCTTCCTGGCCTTCGAACATGTGGGCCGGCTGGGCGCCCATCGCGGCGATCGCCACCAGCATGTAGAACACGGTGACGATGGCCAGCGCGGCCAGGATCCCGATCGGCACGTTGCGGGTCGGGTTCTTGACCTCTTCGCCGGCGGTGGCGATGGTGTCCAGGCCGATGAAGGAAAAGAACACGGTGCCCGCCGCCGCCGTCACGCCGGCCATGCCGCCCAGGCCGTGGCTGGTGGCGGACGCGTAGAACGGGTGGAAGTTGTTGATGTCGAAGCCGGTAAAGGCGATCGCGGCGAAGAACACCAGGATCGCCAGCTTGATGACCACCATGACGGCATTGGTCGTCGCCGATTCCTTGGTGCCGCGCACCAGCAGTACGCAGCACAGGATCACCAGCACGATCGGCGGCAGGTTGACGTGGCCCGCGTGGATCTCGATACCGCTCTTGCCCGAGACGATCATCGGCGAGCGCAGCGCATCCGGGATGTGCCAGCCGAGCGCATTCTGCAGGAAGTTGTTCAGGTAGTCGGACCAGCCGATCGCCGTGGCGCTGGCCGCCAGGCCGTATTCGAGCAGCAGGCAGGCCGCGACGATGAAGGCGGCGAATTCGCCGACGGTGGCGTAGGCGAAGGAATACGAGGAGCCGGAGGCCGGCACGCGGTCGGCCAGCTCGGCGTAGCACAGCGCCGTCAGGCCGGCGGTGATGGCCGCGAACAGGAAGGACAGCACCACGGCCGGACCGGCCTTCGGCACCGCCTCGACCATCGTGAAGAAGATGCCGGTGCCGATGGTGGCGCCGACGCCGATCATCGTCAGCGGGAACAGGCCGAGCGAACGGCCGAGGCCACCGCCATGGGCATGCCCGGCTTCGAACTGGTGCTGGGAATTCTTGGTGCGGAAGAGCTTTTGGCCCAGGGTCTGGTTCACGGGTAGTGTCCTCTGTCGCGGGTCGCGGTAATACGGTCGTCATGCGGATGAGATATATCCCATCCAAAGTTTGCGATTATAGGGCCTTTGCCGTTGCTATCTCCAATGCAAGAAAAAATACTTTTTTTAAAGCTGCATTTTCAATGCATCTTTGTGTAGAATGGTCGCGCCAAGGCCCGCACGACGGGCATTTCCAGCGCCATAAACAAGCATTTCAAATGCAAGATTAAAGGAACGACCATGATTTCCGAAGCATCCCGCCCGTACATCGACGCCAGCGTCCCGGTCCTGCGCGAGCACGGCCCGACCATCACGAAGCGCTTCTATGCCGACATGCTGGGTACGCATCCCGGACTGACCCGCCTGTTCAACATGGGCAACCAGGCGCAAGGCGTGCAGCAGCAGTCGCTCGCGGCCGCCGTGTTCGCCTACGCGGCGAACATCGGCAACCCGGATGCGCTCGGACCGGTCGTCAAGCGCATCGTCCACAAGCACGTGTCGGTCGGCCTGCGCGCCGAGCACTACCCGATCGTCGGCCACCACCTGCTCAAGGCGATCGCCGACACGCTGGGCGATGCCGCCACCGCGCCGCTGATGGACGCCTGGAAGGAAGCCTACGGTTCGCTGGCCCGCCTGCTGATCGCGGCCGAGGCCGAGATGTACAGCACCGCCGGCATCCAGCCGGGCGAGACCCGTCCGCTGCGCGTGGTCGAGACGACGCAGGAAAGCGCCAACGTGCTGTCGATCCGCATGGTGGCGGACGACGGCCGGCCGTTGCCGGCGTTCCTGCCCGGCCAGTACGTCAGCGTGGCCGTCGACCTGCCGGGCGGGCGCCACCAGCTGCGCCAGTACAGCCTGTCGGACGCGCCGGGCAAGGACAGCCTGCGCATCTCCGTCAAGCGCGAGGACGGCGGCGCGGATACGCCGGCCGGCGAAGTCTCGAACTGGCTGCACGCGAACGTGAAGGCCGGTTCGGTGCTGCAGGTCTCGCACCCGTTCGGCGAGTTCACGCCCGATACCGAATCGGACCGGCCGGTGGTGCTGCTGTCGGCCGGCATCGGCATCACGCCGATGGTCGCGGCGCTGCACCGCATCGCCCAGGTGCAGCCGCAGCGCCGCGTGATCTTCGCCCACGCCGCGCGCGACCGCGCGCACCACGCGCTGGGCGCCGAGGTCGACGCGCTCGAGGCCGCGATGCCGAACCTGGAAGTGGTGACGTTCTACGAGGACGCCGCCGGCGCCGACGACGTGCTCGAAGGCCGCATGGACGTCGCCCGCCTGCCGGCCTGGCCGCGCGCGGAAGCGGACGTCTACCTGTGCGGACCAGGCAAGTTCATGCAGGCGCAGTGGCTGGCGCTGCTGCACGCCGGCGTGCCGCCGGCCAGGCTGCACCGCGAGGTGTTCGGGCCGGAGCTGCTCGATCACCTGCTGTAACGGTCGGTGCAGGGTTGGCGCAGGGGTCGGAGCCCGGTGTTGCTTTTGAGGGCTCTGACCCCGGTGTTTTGCGGGCGCGGGCCAAAAACCGGGGTCAGAGCCCCTGAACACCAACACCGGGCTCTGACCCCTGCCCTGCCGCCTGCCCTGCCCCCTGCCCTGTCTAGTTCACCAGCTGCACCAGGTTCCCGCTCACCGAGCGCTGCACTGGATTGCCGTACACGCGAATCCCGCCCGAGCCGCCGTTCTGCGCGATCAGCGACTGCTTCACGTTGGCCGTGATCCCGCCCGAACCGGTGGAGGACAGGTCGGCCTGCTCGCTCGCGAGATTGGCGAGGTCGAGGTGGCCGGAACCGGTGGCGCGCGCGGTGAGTGCGCGCACGCTGCCGCCCACGCGCAGCTGGCCCGAACCATCCAGCTTGGCGATCGCGTAGTCGCCGCGCACCTGGCCCACGTTCATGCGGCCGGAACCCGTCAGGCGCAGGTTGGCGCTGGCGCTCTGCAGGGTCGAAGCGTCGATGCTGCCCGAACCCGCGCTCTCCGCATCCAGGCTGGCCACGCGGCCGGCCAGCACGGTCGTGCCCGAACCCGAGTTCGATACCGTCAGCGGCGCGCCGTTCAGGTCCTGTACCGACAGCCGTCCGGAACCGCCGCGGCGCACGTCGGTCAGGCGCGGCACCGTATAGGTCACGCGTACCGGATTGCTGCTGCGCCAGGAGCGCTCGACCTCGATGACGAGGCGGTCGCCGCGCACGTCGGTGCGCACCAGCGGCAGGATATTGCTGTCCGCCTCGACCAGCAGCGAGGTGGCCGGGCCGACGCGCACGTCGACCACGATCGCGCCGCTCACCTCCAGGCCCTGCACGGTGCCGACCGCGCGCTGGTCGCTGGCGTGGACGCCGTTGCCCTGCACGCCATCCTTGGAGAACGGGGTGCGGACCTGGACGTCGCCGTCCGTCCCCGGATTGACGACGATGGCGCAGCCGCCGAGGGCGACGCAGGTGAGGGCAACGGCGATGGCGAGGGAGGTGCGCATGGAAGATCCTTTGTCTTGTTGTCTGTGGATGGGCGGGAGTGCCGACGATCCACTGTAGCAAGACCCATGCAGGCCCACCCGCCATCTGCGACGAACCGCAGGAATGGCGGC
>DAMAFT010000183.1:0-437 GCA_031995805.1 Massilia sp. | reverse complement strand
GCGGCATGAACGGTTGCCTGGCCGCGGTCTGCCCCTGGGCGTCTGCGCGGCAGAAGGAGGTTCGGCCCAGACTCCTAGCGCTGACCGAGCCGGGTGTCGCCGAACAACGCCTTGTGCTCGCGCGGCTGCGAGCGCCAGTACTGCGGCGGCGCTGTCACCGTCGCGCCCAGTTCCGCCGCCGCATGCCAGGGCCAGCGCGGGTCGTACAGCATGGCGCGCGCCAGCGCCACCAGGTCGGCCTGGCCATCCGCCACGATCGCCTCGGCCTGGCGCGCCTCGGTGACCAGGCCGACGCCGATGACCGGCACCGCGACCTCCTGCTTGATGCGCGCGGCGAAGCCGATCTGGTAGCCCGGCGCCACCGGGATCTGCTGGCGCGGCGACACGCCGCCGCTGGACACGTGGATGAACTGGCAACCCAGCTTTTCCAGTTGGCG
>DAMAFT010000182.1:0-7848 GCA_031995805.1 Massilia sp. | reverse complement strand
GGTCCCGAGCCTGCGCGCCAGCCTGGACAAGCTGCGCACCGACTACGTCGACCTGCTGCTGATCCACTGGCCGGCGCCGGGCAACGGCGTCGCGCTGCCCGAGTACATGGAAGCGCTGGCGCAGGCCAAGTCGCTCGGCCTGGCGCGCCAGATCGGCGTCTCGAACTTCAACATCGCGCTGACGCGGCAAGCCATCGACGTCGTCGGCCAGGGAGAAATCGCCACCAACCAGGTCGAACTGAGCCCCTACCTGCAGAACCGCAAGCTGGCGGCCTGGCTGCAGGAACAGGACATCGCCGTCACCTCCTACATGACGCTGGCCTACGGCAAGGTACTGAAGGACCCGGTGCTGGCGCGCATCGCCGCGAAGCACCAGGCGACCGTCGCCCAGGTGGCGCTGGCCTGGGCGCTGCAGCTGGGCTACGCCGTGATCCCGTCGTCCACCCGGCGCGAGAACCTGGCCAGCAACCTGCTGGCGCGCGACCTGAAGCTGGACGCCGACGACATGGCCGCCATCGCCGCGCTGGAGCGCAACGGCCGCGAAGTCGACCCGGCCGGCCTGGCGCCGGAGTGGGATTGAGGAGGAGCCATGACCGATCCCCTGTTCCGCCCGGCCGCGCTCGGCGACCTCGCGCTGGATAACCGCATCGTCATGCCGCCGATGACGCGCTCGCGCGCCAGCCAGCCGGGCGACGTGCCCAACGACCTGATGGCCGACTACTATGCGCAGCGCGCCGGCGCCGGCCTGATCGTCAGCGAAGGCACCTGGATTTCCCCGCTCGGCAAGGGCTATGCCTGGACGCCCGGCATCCACACCCAGGCGCAGATCCTGGGCTGGCGCAAGGTGACCGACGCCGTGCACGCGGCCGGCGGCACCATCTTCGCCCAGCTCTGGCACGTCGGCCGCCTGAGCCACGCGAGCCTGCTCGGCGGGCAGGCGCCGGTGTCGTCCTCGGCCATCCAGGCCGAAGGCGTCAACGTGTTCGTCGACGCCGGCGGCCAGCCGGGCTTCGTGCAGGCGTCGATGCCGCGCGCCCTGTCGGTGGCGGAAATCGGCGCCATCGTCGACGACTACCGCCAGGCCGCGCGCAACGCGATGGCGGCCGGCTTCGACGGCGTCGAACTGCACGCGGCCAACGGCTACCTGGTGAACCAGTTCATCGACTCGAACGCCAACGAGCGCAGCGACGCCTACGGCGGCACGCTGGAACACCGCCTGCGCTTCCTGGACGAGGTGGCGCGCGCGCTGGTGGAGGGCACGGGCGACCGGACGCGCGTCGGCATCCGCCTGGCGCCGCTCACCACGCTCAACGGCTGCGTCGACGCCGATCCGGAAACGACCTACCTGGCCGCGGCGCGGCTGCTGGGCGACATCGGCGTCGGCTACCTCCACATCGCCGAAGCCGACTGGGACGACGCGCCGCACATGCCGCTCGACTTCAAGCGGCGCCTGCGCGCCGCCTTCCCCGGCCTCCTGATCTATGCCGGCAAGTACACGGCCGGACGCGCGCGCGCCGCCCTGGAGGAAGGCTGGGCCGACATGATCGCCTTCGGCCGGCCGTTCGTCGCCAACCCGGACCTGCCGGAACGCCTGCGCACGGGGGCGCCGCTGGCGCAGCACGACCGCGAGACGCTGTTCGGCGGCGGGGCGCGCGGGTTGACGGATTATCCGGTGCTGGAGGACCGGGCCGCCTGACGTCCCGCCGCGCCCGGCTGCGGCAAGCAGGTCCAAGCCCGCCGCCCCGGCCCCGGCTACGCTGGCGGCTCGTGGTGGCGGCGCCGCTGCGGGATCCGCATCCCCGGCTGCCGTCATCCTTACTGACCTGCAAGGAGACCAACGATGCATGCAACACCGAAGCTGGACAAGACAACGGCAAACCTGGGCGTGGCCTGGGAAGAGATCTACGGCTATGCCCAGGCCGTCAAGGTCAAGGACACCATCTACGTGTCCGGCCAGCTCAGCCACGACAAGGATGGCCAGCTGGTCGCCCCGGCGGCGCTGGACGCGGCCGGCAAGCCGCTGGACTTCTCGACGATGGAAGCGCAGATGCGCCAGACCTACCGCAACGCGGTGGAACTGCTGGCCCGCTACGGCGCCACGCTCGACGACGTGGTCGAGGAAACCCTGTACGTGCTGGATGTCGATGCCGCCTTCGCCGTCGCCGGCCAGGTCAGGCGCGAACAGTACGGTGGCAGGCCGGCGTGCGCCAGCAACCTGATCGGCGTCTCGCGCCTGGCATTTCCGGCACAGCTGATCGAAATCACGTTCCGCGCGGTCTTGGCCGACGACGCGGCGCGCTGAATGGCAGGCGGGAGAAGACGCACGGGGACCGGTTCGATGCCGGCGGGGAATCTGGAGCGGGTGAAGGGAATCGAACCCTCGTATGAAGCTTGGGAAGCTGCCGTTCTACCATTGAACTACACCCGCGTTGGCAGCATTCTACGCGCCTTCGCCCCTCTTTGACAATTCGCCGGCGTCCTGCAGCCGCTGCCGGTACGCCGCCGGCGTCGTGCCGAAGGTGCGCTTGAACAGGGCGATGAAGGTGCTGGGCGTCGAATAACCCAGCTCGAGGGCGATGGTCGTGACCGGCACCGACTCGGCCAGCATTTCCAGCGCGCGCAGCAGGCGCGCGCGCTGGCGCCAGGCGGTAAAGGTAAAACCCGTCTCCAGCACGAAGTGGCGGCTCAGCGAGCGCGCGCCGATCGCGGCCCAGGCCGCCCATTCCTCCAGGCTCCGTTCAGCGGCCGGTTCGGCCAGGATGGCGCGCGCGATGCGCAGCAGGCGCGCGTTGCGCGGCAGCGGTAGGCCCAGCGCATCGACCGGCAGCGTGCGGATCTCGTCCAGGATGACGGCGGCGATGCGCTCGCCGCGCGCGTCGAGCCCGCCCGGCGGCCAGGTCGCGGCGCGCAGCACGGCCTCGCGCAGCAGGCCGGACACGCGCAGGCTGCCCGGCGCGGGCGGCAGGTCGGCGCACAGGTCTTCCGCCACGTACACGGCATAGCCGGCGAACGGCCCGTGCGAGCGCGCCCAGTGCAGGCAGTGCGGCGGCACCCAGACGGCGTGGGTGGCCGGCATCACCCAGACGCCCGCGTCCAGTCCCACCGTCAGCAGGCCGCGCGTCGAGCCGAACAGCTGGCCGCGGCGGTGCCGGTGCGGCGCGGAACCGCGCTCGTTGTCCTGGCTGCCGGCGAGCACGATCACCGGCGGCGTCGCCGACTCGGTCACGAAATGGAGGTCGATGTCGGGCATCGTCATGGCGTCAAATCGATATAGTTTGGCTCGACTATTGTACAGCCGCCAAAACGGCCGGCGGTAGACTGGGCTTATCCTTGAGGAGACCGCCATGACCGCCACCCCAGCCTCCCCCGACCTCGACGCCCTGTACGACCCGCCCGCCGAACGCATCCAGAAAAGCGTGCTCGGCCACCTGGTCGAGTTCCACCGCCAGTACCTGGCGGCCGCCACCTTCTTCTGCCTCGCGACGGGCAGCGCGCGCGGCCTCGACGCCTCGCCGCGCGGCGGCCCGCCCGGCTTCGTGCACGTGCTCGACGACCACCACGTCGTCTTCGCCGACTGGCCCGGCAACAACCGCATCGAGTCGATGCGCAACCTGCACGACGACGACCGCATCGGCATGCTGTTCCTGTTTCCCGGCCTGGACATCTTCATGCGCATCAACGGCCGCGGCCGCGTGCGCACGGCGCCGGAACTGCTGGCCCAGCTGGCCGAGGGCGGCAAGGTGCCGAAGACGGCGATCGTGGTGGCGATCGACGAGGTGCTGTTCCATTGCGGCAAGGCCGTCAACCGCGCCGGCCTGTGGAAACCCGATGCCCGGCTCGACCGCCGCGCGCTGCCGACGCCGGGCCAGATGGTCACTGCGCTGGCGGCCGCCGGCAAGCCGGTCGATGCGGCCGAGGTCGCCAAGCTCGACGCCCATTACGACCATGCGGTCAAGCACGACCTGTACGGTTGACGCCGAGTCCGGCTACATCCGGATCGCATGACGCATCTTGCGCCGCGCCCAGGCGCATGCGTCCGAAATCAGATGCTTTTCGAATAAGCTTGCAACTTCATCGTCGTTGGATGCGCGGCGCCGTGCCCGTATAGTGAAGGCTCCCCACTTCATCCACGGAGCCCGGCCGATGGCCGATTTCGACATCCAAGGCATCGTGCACGACCTGCACGAGGCGCGCCGCCAGTGGCGCCAGGCGCACCGCCCGCCCGGCGAGCCGAACGGCATCGAATTCCCCGAACGCGACGCGGTGGCCGGCATCGTCGGCCTGCTGAAAGGCGCGCTGTTCCCGATGCGCCTCGGTCCGCCCGACATGCGCCAGGGCAGCGAAGACTTCCACGTCGCCCATGCGCTCGATTCCGCCCTGCACGGCCTGCTGCGCCAGGTGCGCATCGAGCTGCGCTACAGCGCGGCGCTGCACCAGCCCGGCGGCGCCGACGTCGATGCGCAGGCGCTGGACGCCGTGCGCGCGTTCGGCGCGGCCCTGCCCGGCATCCGCACGCTGCTCGACAGCGACGTGCTGGCCGCCTACCAGGGCGACCCGGCCGCGCGCAGCGTCGACGAAGTGCTGCTGTGCTATCCGGGCATCCTGGCGATGATCCACCACCGGCTGGCGCACCGGTTGTATGGGCTCGGGCTGCCGCTGCTGGCGCGCATCGTGGCCGAGCAGGCGCATGCGGAAACGGGCATCGACATCCATCCCGGCGCACGGATCGGCGCCGGCTTCTTCATCGACCACGGCACCGGCGTCGTCATCGGCGAGACGGCCGTCATCGGCCAGCGCGTGCGCCTGTACCAGGCCGTCACCCTGGGCGCCAAGCGCTTCCCGGCGCATGCCGACGGCACGCTGCAAAAGGGCCTGCCGCGCCACCCGATCCTCGAGGACGACGTCGTCATCTATGCCGGCGCCACGCTGCTGGGACGCATCACCGTCGGCAGGGGCGCCGTCATCGGCGGCAACGTCTGGCTGACCCACGACGTGCCGCCGGCCGGACGGGTGGCCCAGGCGGCGTCGCGCGAGGACGAATAAGAACCTATCCCGGTAGGTGACGGGAAGCTGCTGGCGACATGCGCGTAGGCGATGCATGGCGAGCGTGGGCAAGGCGCGAGGAGGCCGCGTGGCTAACCATGCAACGACGAGCAACGCTGCACACGTTCGTCAGGCGCGCCAGAAGCGATTGCCACCTACCGGGATAGGTTCTAAGTTCTATTCCTGCTTCGGACTCTCGACCGCATACCCCCTGGCCTGCAGCGCGGCCAGGTAGCCCTTCGGGCCGACGACGTCGCGCATCTCCAGCACGGCAAAGGTCGAGTTGTTGCTGGCCAGGGATTTTTCCGCCGTCTTCAGCCACGACGCGCGCAGGCGCTCGCGCACCAGGCGCAGGCCGGCGACGTCCTTCACGAAGGAACTGTTCAGCACCGCATCCAGGCAGGTATCCTGGCGCTCCGCATAGTTCAGGCTGCGGATCTCGGCGAGGTTGCCGTTGGCCCAGGCGTTGGCGCGCAGGCGCATCGTCTCGAGGTCCAGGTCCAGGCTGTCGAGCGTACTGGCCAGGCAGGCGGCATCGTCCACCTGCGATTTCTTGAAATCCTTGACCAGCCGGCGCGGATCGTCCAACTTGAGGTCGTAGCCGGAATCGCTCAGCTTCACCTTGTTCTTCCTGGCGATGTCCTCGATCTTGCCGACCACTTCGCCGCCGAAGGACAGGCCGTTCTTCTTCAGCCCCGCCAGCAGCAATTCCTCGGCGGCGAAGATCGGCCGGTAATGCTCGATGCCGTCGTCCGGGCCGATGTACTTCGCCTTCAGCTCGGCCCAGTGCGCATGGACGTCGGCCGGCAGCACGTCGTGCAGCACGGCGCCGTCCGGATTCTTCTTGATGCCGATCAGGTCGGGCAAGGCCGTCAATCCGTCGAAGAAGCCGATATGGGCTTTCGCCACGGGCGGCTTCAGGACTTCCTGCGAGCGCGCCACCAGGCGCTCGACGCGCGACGCATCCCAGTCCAGCTTGCGCGGCAGCGGCGAATAGGTGCCGAACACCCACATCACGTGGCCGCCCTTCGACACCTTCCATACGCCGGGACCGGGGCGGCGGCCTTCGACGACCACGGTGGCCGGCACGAGGTCCGGCGCGGCGTCCGGCATCGCCACGGTTGCGGCGGCTGCGGCGGACCCGGGTGCGGGAACGGCGGCCGGCACGGTCTGCGCCAGCGCCAGCGCCGGCCCGGCCAGCAGGCCCAGCATGCAGGCAAGGCGTTTTTTCGTGAGGTAGTGCATGGTCATCGCCGCATCATACAGGCAGTTTCACTTCGGGCTCTCGACCGCATACCCCTTTTCCTGCAGGACGGCCAGGTAGCTCTTCGGCCCCAGGATCTCGTTCATCGACAGCATCGCGAACGTGACCTTGTTGGCGGCCAGCGCCGCGTCCACCGCCTTCAGCCAGGACGCCAGCCGGCGCGCCGGCATGTTCTGCAGCGCCGGATTGTTCTTCGCGAAGGAGCCGCCCAGCACGGCGTTGTTGCAGGCGTCGTCGCGCTCGGCATAGTCGAGGTTGCGGATCGCGGCGATATTGCCCTCGGCCCAGGCGTTGGCGCGGGCGCGCATGGCGTCGATGTCGCCCTCGAAGCGCTCCACGGTCTTGGTGAAGCAGGCCACGTCCTCCATCTGCGATTTCTTGAAGTCGCGCAGGGCGCGGCCGGGGCTGTCGATCTCGACATGGATGCTGGTCGTGGTGAGCTTGACGTCGTTCTTCTTGGCGATCTTCTCGATCTGCTTGCGCACCTCCGTCGAGCGCGCCAGGCCGTTGCGCGCCAGTCCCGCGTTCATCAGCTCGTCCGCGGCAAACAGCGGGCGGTAATACTCGACGCCATCGTCGTCGCCGAGGTACTTGCCCTTGAGCGCCGTCCAGCGCCCGTACACGTCGGCCGGCAACACCTGGTCCAGGCGCGCGCCGTCGGGATTCTTCTTCATGCCGATCATGGCCGGCAGCGCCGCGATCATGCCGAACATGCTGCTGGTGCCCACGTTCGCGCCCGGCGGCTGCAGCACTTCCTGGGACTGCGCCACCAGGCGCTCGACGCGGCCGGCATCCCATTCCATCTTGCGCGGCAGCGGCGAGTACAGGCCGAACACCCACATCACGTGGCCGTCCTTCGACACCTTCCACAGGCCGGGACCGGGGCGGCGGCCCTCGATGACGATCTGCGCCGGCGCCAGGTCCTGCGGTGCCTCGGCGGCGGCCTGCACGGCAGCGGGGCCGGGCGGCGGGCTGTCCGACTGGGCCCGGGCCAGGAGCGGCAGGGCCAGGAGGGCGAGGTACAACGCGCATGCGTTTCGTCGGTTCATCGTGCATCCCTTTGTTGTTGTATTGCAAAAGCTTAACGACAAAGGAGAGAGTCGCCTATCTCGACAACAAATTGTTACCTTTTTGACATGCATATGTCACGACGGCATGGCGGGAACGGCGCAGGCCTCAACCGGCATCGACCGGCCGGTCGAGCAACCCCTGCGCCAGCGTCAAGCCGTCGACCATCGCCTGGAACGCCGCCCGCTTGGCTTCCTCGCCCGGCACGCGCAGCACATAGGACGGGTGATAGGTGGTGACCACCCAGCGCCCCTCGTGGCGCAGCGGCTTGCCGAGCGAATCCTTGAGCGTGACGGCCGCCGTGCGCAGCACCGACTTGAGCGCCGTGGCGCCCAGCGCCACCACGACGTCCGGTTGCACGCGCGCCAGCTCCTTGTCGAGCCAGTAGTGGCAGGCCTCGATCTCGCGCTGGGCCGGGGTCTTGTGCAGGCGCCGCTTGCCGCGCGGCTCCCACTTGAAATGCTTGACGGCGT
>DAMAFT010000181.1:0-7883 GCA_031995805.1 Massilia sp. | reverse complement strand
GTCGATGAAGCGTTTCTCATCGGGATCGAGACTCCACGTCGGAAGGGAACCTTGATTTAACAACACATTGACGCGCTGCGCAAAGGAAAAGTTGTCACCAAATAATATTGGCAATCACATCAATACACGCGCCGGCCATGGCGGCCGAAATGGTGCCCGGTGACGATCAGCGAACTCTCGACCAGCGTCGACAAGCCCAGCAACAATTGCACCAGTTTATCGTCGGGCAAGATCCAGTATTGCCCTTCCGGCTGCGCGGCGCCGGTGGCGGCCATGATCAGCGGCGCGATCCAGCCGGCGTCCGGCTCCACGTCGAGGATGACGGCATCGCCCGCCGTCTGCAGGTAGACGTCGCCGCCGACGGCGAGACGGAAGCGCACGCCGACACCCGTCTCCTGCGGGCGCACCAGTTCCTGCATGCTGCGGTTGTGGTCGTCGATCCAGAGTTCGGCATCCTGGGGCGTCTCGAGCGGCGTCCAGGGCACGGGGCGGAAGCGCGGGCGTTCGGTGCTGTCGGTCGGGTCGGGAGAAGCGTCTTGCGTCATCGGGTAGGGCCTGCGGGATTCATCGGAAAACGCGCACATGCTACGGCATTTTATCGACGACAGCCAGGCATTCAGGCGAGCAGGTGCACGATGCGTGCCTCGACCCGGCCCGCGTCGACCAGCAGTTCGGCCGCCGCGATCGGCAGGCTGAAGCGGCGCCGTCCGGCGCTGCCCGGATTCACGTACAGCACGCCGTCGCGCTCGGCGCACGATGGCCGGTGCGAATGGCCGGACACGAGCACGCGCACGCCGGCCCCGGGCGGGTGCAGCGCCAGCGCCTTGACATCGTGGATCGCGTAGACGGCCACGCCCTCGACCTCGATGCGGGCCGTCTCGGGGATCGCGCGCGCCCAGGCGGCCGTGTCGTTGTTGCCGCGCACGACCGTCAGGGGCGCGATCCGCGCCAGGCGCGCAAGGATGTCCGGGTCGCCGATGTCGCCGCCGTGGACGATGTGGTCGCTCCCGGCCAGGAAATCGAGCGCTTCCGGACGCAGCAGACCGTGCGTGTCGGAGATCAGGCCGATCCGCTTCAAGCCGTCAGTGCCTGCGGCTCATCTTGGCCGCCGTCCAGATCGAGAACAGGGCGGCGATGCCGACCAGCACGTAGATCAGGCGGGTGGCCGGACTGCCGGCGCCGAACAGCGTGGCGACGACGTCGACGTCCAGCAGGCCGACCATCGCCCAGTTCAGGCCGCCGACGATCAGCAAGGCCATCGCGATGTAGTCGATCGCGGACATCGCCGCGCTGCCCTCGCGCACGGCGGCGCGGCGTTCGGGCAGGTGGCGCCGTTCCATCGTGGGTGCGTTCATGGTTGCCATCATGTCCTCCTAGGAAGGTTGTCGGTCCAGGAAAGCTGCGGACCCACGATAGCAAAATTGGCGGAACGTGCGCGCCGCCTAGAACGCCGGATATGGCGCGCTCAGCCCTTCCAGGTGCGATTCAGCCCGGTATCCGCATGGATCCAGCCACCCCTGGGGCCGCTGCGGTAATAAAAGCCGACGCCGCCCTGGCGGAAGCTGCGCACCAGGCCGCCCAGCACTTCCTCGGTCAGGCCGCCGATGCGCACGTCGGCGGCCTTGCCCGACATGTGCAGCGACTGGCGCGCGGCCGGGATGCCCTGCTCGCGCAGGCGCGCGTTGGAGGCCGGGGTGCGGTAGCCGGACAGGATCTCGAGCGGCTGCTCGAGGCCGTAGCGCGCCACGAAGGCCTGCGACGCCCATAGCGTCTCGAACAGCTTGGGGTCGATCGGCATCGCCGCCTTGCCGTTGACGTCGCGCAGCACGTGGCACAGTTCCTGGTAGGCGGAATCGATGATCTCGCCGTCCTTCCAGTACAGCACCTTGGCGCGCTCGCCGCTGGCCGGGCGCACCACGGACAAGGTACGCGGCTTGACCCAGAAGTCGAGGTCGACGACCTGGGCGTCGAACAGGTCGGGCGGGGGTTCCAGCTCGGTGCTGGAAGCAGTGGACTGGGCGGCGCCGGCGGCCCTGGTGTCGATCAGCGGAACGGCGACCAGGCCCATTGCGCTCAGGCGCAAGCCTCGGGAAATGAAATCTCTGCGGGAAGCCATGACTTACTCATCGTTGAAACGTGATTACTATAGCGCAAGCGACAACGGGAAAAAAGGCGAGCACGCGTTACGTAATGTTTCCGCAACGATCGACGGTGCGGACGGAGGGAATGCGGACGGGCTTCACTGGCTGCATTTGCAGAAGCGCTTGCTGCCCGGCGCGGCGCAGGCGTCCAGCTGCTTCCAGAGGAAATCGCATTCCATGCCGAAGCAGGCCTTGTCCTTGCCGGCGTTGATGTACCCGCGGCGTTCGAAGAAGGCGCTGGCCGATGCCGGCGCGTGCATGTACAGCTTGCCGATGTTCCAGGCGCGCGCCTGGGCCTCGACGGCGTCGAGCAGCGCAGCGCCCACGCCGCTGCGCAGCATGGCCGGATGCACGTAGCACAGCGCCAGCCGGCCGGCCTGGTTCAACAGCGCCAGCCCGGCCAGTTCGCGCCCCTCGCCCGCGCCGGCCTCGGCGACGACGGCGAAATTGCTGGGCGAGGAAAACCAGGCAACGACGTTCTGGGTGGTCTTGTTACCCAGCCAGGCCTGCAGGAGCTCGGGACGGCCGCCATGGTCGGTCTCGCACCCCTCCTCGATCGAGCGGCGCAGCAGCATGCACGCGGCGGGGGCGTCGTTCGGTGTCGCCTGGCGAAGTTCAATACCCATGTGTCGTGCGTGTGTCCGGCTTGAATGGCAAGGCCGGACTATAACCCAAAGCCGCCATGTCTGCAGTTCATGTACCCAATCAGGATCAACGTCTAAGCATATGATAAAAATGTCCTTCGGTTTTGCTATTCCTTAACGGATCATGCATCTCGTTTCCATCAGTCTTTACAAAAGGAAGAACAATATGGCATCCGTTTCTCCGCTGCGCCGCCTGCTGCTGGCGCTGGCCCTCGGCAGCGCCGTCCTGCCGGCCGCCCAGGCCGCCGAGGTCGAACTGTTGAACGTCTCCTACGACGTCGCGCGCGAACTGTACAAGGACGTCAACCCGGCCTTCGTCGCCGAGTGGAAGAAGACGACCGGCGAAACCCTGGTCATCAAGCAATCGCACGGCGGTTCGAGCAAGCAGGCGCGCGCCGTCGCCGACGGCCTCGAGGGTGCGGTCGTGACGATGAACCAGGCCAACGACATCGACATGCTGGCCGACCGCGGCCTCGTCGCGAAGGACTGGTCCAAGAAGTTTCCGAACAACGCGGCGCCCTACTACTCGACCATGGTGTTCCTGGTGCGCAAGGGTAATCCGAAGCAGATCCGCGACTGGGCCGACCTGGCCAAGCCGGGCGTGAAGGTCGTGATCCCGAATCCGAAAACCGCCGGCAACGGCCGCTATACCTACCTGGCGGCCTGGGGTTCGGTCGTCAAGAAAGGCGGCAGCGAGGCCCAGGCGCGCGACCTGGTGTCGCGCATCTTCAAGAACGTGCCGGTGCTGGACGGCGGCGGCCGCGCGGCCACCACCACCTTCACCCAGCGCCAGATCGGCGACGCCCTGGTGACCTTCGAGAACGAGGTCAACCTGGTGCGGGCCGAGTTCGGCAACGACTTCGAGGTGGTCTATCCGTCGATCTCGGTGCTGGCCGAATCGCCGGTGGCCGTGGTCGACAAGGTGGTCGACCGCAAGGGCACGCGCAAGCAGGCCACCGCCTACCTGAACTTCCTGTACTCGGAAACGGGCCAGGCAATCGGCGCCAAGCACTATATGCGCGTGCGCGACGAAAAAGTCATGAAACAGTTCGCGGCCAACTACAAGCCGATCCAGCTGTTCACCGTGGACGACGTGTTCGGCGGCTGGCGCGCGGCCCAGAAACGCCATTTCGACGATGGCGGCGAATTCGACAAGATTTATCAATCCAAATAATCGGATCTCATGGCTGTATAAAAATACAGCCATCGAATCCAGTATTGGCGGATTGGCTGTACAAATATACAGTTAATCGAAAAGGGTTTTGCTGCTGAGTCGCTTTTTGACGATTTTAATTCTCATCAGTAAATGAATACCCTTGTTAAATAAGGCTTCGCGACAACGCGAAGCCTTTTTTTCTTGTAGAATCTTGCTCGTGGTCTTGATTTCCTTTCGGAGACATTGATGCAGGTCATCCAAAGCGCAAAAAGACCGACAAATTTGCCACATAGCGCTCCGCTATTGGCGATCCTTGACGCTTTGATGTTCCGCCGCCGTCCGGCGCCCGACCATTAACCCGTACACAAGACAACTCATCCATGATCAAGAAATTCATTGCTGCCGTGCTGATGACGATATCGAGCGCGGCCGCCCTCGCCGTTCCGTTCGGTTCGCAATCGGTGCTGGTGGTGGAAGACGACACCGGTAAAGTCCTGTTCGAAAAGAACGCCGACAATATCGTGCCGATTGCCTCGCTGACCAAGCTCATGACTGCCATGGTCGTGCTCGATGCCCACCAGGACATGAACGAGCCGATCGAAATCGACAAGAGCGACGTCGACACCCTCAAGCACAGCAGCTCGCGCGTACCGGTGGGTGCGTCGATCCCGCGCCGCGACGTGCTGCAGCTGGCGCTGATGTCCTCGGACAACCGTGCCGCCGCCGCGCTGGGCCGCACCTATCCGGGCGGCCCGGAAGCGTTCAAGGCCGCCGTCAAGCGCAAGATCAGCGCGCTGGGCATGCACCAGACCGCCATCGAGGAGCCGACCGGCCTGAGCCCGCACAACCGCTCGACGGCCGCCGACCTGGTCAAGATGGCGACGGCCGCCTCGAACTACCCGGAAATCACGCGCATCACGACCTCGTCCGACCACATGGTCAACATCAAGGGCCGCGAAGTCGAGTACCACAACACCAACCGCCTGGTCGGCGCCAAGGGCTGGGACATCGGCCTGTCGAAGACCGGCTATACCCAGGAAGCGGGCCGCTGCCTGATCATGCGCGTGAAAGCCGCCGGCAAGAACGCGACCATGGTGCTGCTGAACGCCGGCGCCTCGTCGGTGCGCATCCTGGATGCGCTGAACATCCGCCGCCATGTGCTGGGCGACACCATCCCGGTCGCCGCCGCCGCCCCGAAGGCGCCGCGCGTCCGCCTGGCCGGTCCGCGCATCAAGGCGAAGGCGGGCGGTCCCCGCATCAAGGCCTCGGCCGGGCGCCAGGCCCGCGTCAAGAAGGCCGTCGTCGTGCGCCACCGCAAGCATCGCTGAGCGCCGCGCACGCAACCGCCAGGCCGGAACCGGGTAACCGTTCCGGCTTTTTTCATGGCCGCTTGCTTTATCATGGTGTTCTTTCCGCTTTGCAAATGAATGCCATGAAACGCACGCCCATCTTCGCCGCGGCCGGCGCCGCCATCCTGTTCGCCGGTTCGCTCGTCGCCAGCCCCTACTGGGAATTGCACCAATTGCGCGATGCCGTCGCCGGCCACGATGCCGACGCCGTGTCGGAACGCGTCGACTTCCCGGCCCTGCGCGAGAGCGTCAAGGGCCAGCTCGCCGGCGCCATCGCGCACGACCGTCCCCATGCCGGCGCCAATCCCTTCGCCGCCGTCGGCCAGGCAATGGCGCTGGCCTTCCTCGGGCCGATGGTCGACGCCATCGTCTCGCCGGCGGGCGTGATCGCCATGGTGGAAAACGGCAGGATCCGGCTATCGCGGCCGGATGCGCACGACGAAGCGGACGCCGCCGGCACGGATACGCGTCCACGCTACGCGATGTCCTGGCGCGCCTGGGACGAGGTCGTCCTGGCATCGGACCGGCCGGACGGTGGCGGCTTCGTGTTCCGCCGCCATGGCTTATGGCGCTGGAAACTGTCCGGCATCGAACTCAGGCACGCGACGTCCTGACGGCCGGCACGCCCGTTTTCCCTGCGTGGGCGCAAGGCCGTGCGGCGAATCCGACACGCGATCTTGCGCGCGCTTTGCTTTCCTTACGGCAACAATGATAAAGTTGCGGTTTAGAAAGTTGCAGGAGCTGCCATGTTGATCTTCGCCGGGTTCGTCATCGTCTTGCTGGCCGTGTTCGGCGGCTTCGTCCTGCAGGACGGCCACCTGGCCGCACTGTTCCAGCCGTATGAGCTCCTGATGATCTTCGGCGGCGCCATGGGCGCCTTCGTGATCGCCAACGACCGCAAGGCGATCGCGCTGACGTGGGAAAGCCTGCCGCTGCTGTTCCGCAGCTCGAAATACACGCGCGAACTGTACATGACGCTGATGGCGCTGATGTTCGACGTGCTGACCAAGGTGCGCAAGGAAGGCCTGATGTCGCTCGAGAACGATATCGACGCCCCCTACGAGAGCGCCCTGTTCAACCGCTACCGCCTGGTGCTGATGGACAGCCAGCTGCTCGACTTCATCACCGACTACCTGCGCCTGGTCGTCTCTGGCACAATGAATTCCTACCAGCTCGAAAACCTGATGGACAACGAGATCGCCACCTACGAGGAAGACGCCGATATCCCTGTGCAGGCGATCAACAAGCTGGCCGACGGCATGCCCGCCTTCGGCATCGTGGCCGCCGTGATGGGCGTCGTGCACACGATGGGCTCGATCGGCCGCCCGCCGGCCGAGCTGGGGGGCCTGATCGCGTCCGCGCTGGTCGGCACCTTCCTCGGCATCCTGCTGTCCTACGGCCTGGTGGCGCCGCTCGCCAGCCTGCTGCAGCGCCGCCACCAGGAAGTCGCCAAGGCCCTGCAATGCATCAAGGTGACGCTGCTGGCGAGCCTGAACGGCTATGCGCCGACCATCGCGGTGGAATTCGGCCGCAAGGTGATCTCGGCCACCGAGCGTCCCAGCTTCGCCGAACTCGAAGGGCATGTGCGCCAGCTGAAGTCGCGCTAGCCTGCCGCCGGCGACCGGGCTCGGACGGGACGGATCCTAGCGCTCGATCATCCCGCGCAAGCCGCTGGCCCGGTGCGTGCGCCGCAGGATCGCCTCGCCCAGCACGGCCGGCGCCGGCGTGGCCAGCGTGAAGCGCTCGCTGGCGCGCGTGATGCCCGTGTAGACGAGCTCGCGCGCCAGCACGGCCCCGCCCTCTTTCGGCAGCGCCAGCACCGTGTGCGCGAATTCCGAACCCTGCGACTTGTGCACCGTCATCGCGAACGCCGTCTCGACGTGGCGCAGGCGCGTGGCCAGCACGCTGCGCACGGCGTCGTCGCCTTCCGGGAACCAGACCCGCAGCGAACCGGGACGCGCCGGATCGGGCAGGGTCAGGCCGATGTCGCCGTTGAACACACGGGTGGCGTAATCGTTGCGGGTGACCATCACCGGCCTGCCGACGTACCAGTCGCCGGACCGGTCGACGAGGCCCGCATGGCCCAGGCGCTGCTCGATCGCCGTGTTCAGGCCCGCCACGCCCCACTCGCCGTCGCGCACGGCGCACAGGATGCGGAAGCGCTCGAAGCGGCGCAGCATGGCGCACACCCAGGCCTCGTAGTCGGAATGGGCGCCGGGCCCCGCCTGCAGCAGTTCCAGGTAGGGACGGTAGCCGTCGTCGGCCAGTTGCAGCACGTGCTGCTGGTGCGCGTGCTCGATCCAGTGCAGCGGACCGTCCTCGTCCTCGCGCAGGATCGCGCTCGCGGCCGGCACGTCGCCGCCGTTGACGGCCAGCGCCAGCCGGCCGATCGGGCCGCCGAAGCGGCGGCTGTGGCGCAGCATGACGGTCTGCTGGGCCAGCGGGCCGCCGTTGCCCGCGTAATCGTCCGGGATGGTCTCGCCGCTGGCCGCGCGCGCGTAGTCCAGCGTGGCGGCGTCGTAGCGGCCGGCCTGGGCGTCGTGGCACAGGTCGCCCAGCACGGCGCCCGCCTCCACCGAGGCCAGCTGGTCCT
>DAMAFT010000180.1:0-7900 GCA_031995805.1 Massilia sp. | reverse complement strand
CAAGGCCAACCACCTGCTGGTGAGCTTTTCCGGCCGCGCCCACGGCCTGGTCGACGAGGCGCTGGCCCAGATCGGCCGCGAACGCCGCATCTTGCTGACGGTGAACCAGTTCTTCACGGCAGGCCGCGTGGTCGCCAATTCCGACCTGGTGACGGTGCTGCCGAAGCACCTGATCCCTTCCACCGGCGCCGCCGACGCGCTGGTGTGGCGCGAACTGCCGTTCCAGCTGCCGGCCGTGCACCTGGACATGCTGTGGCACGAGCGCGACGGCCGCAGCCCGGCGCACCGCTGGCTGCGCAAGAATCTGGAGAATATGTCCGCCACGGCGCAAAAGATGCTGCCGCAAAAGTCCGAAGTGACGGAAAAGATGGAAAAGATGGCCTGAAAACAGGCAAGTAAGAATCGTCGCCCCTGTCTGTGCAGGGGCGACGTCGTTCTGGCCGTCTGATTTACCTGATGGGCAGCTTGGTCGTGTTCTTGACCTCTTCCATGACCGCATACGTGTGCGTCTCGCGCACGCCCTTCTGCAGCAAGGTCTTGCCGAGGAATTCGCGGTAGGCCGCCATGTCCTTCACGCGCGCCTTGACCAGGTAGTCGAAGCCGCCCGCCACCATATGGCATTCGAGCACTTCCGGGATCAGCTGGACGCTCTGCTTGAAGGCGTCGAACACTTCCGGCGTGGTGCGGTCCAGCACCACTTCGATGAACACCAGCAGCGACACGTCGAGCAATTGCGGGTTCAGCTGGGCCGTGTACCCCATGATGTAGCCGGACTCGTGCAGCTTGCGCACACGCTCCAGGCAGGCCGCGGGCGACAGGTTGACCCGTGCGGCCAGTTCGACGTTGCTGATACGCCCGTCGCTCTGCAGCTCGGCCAAAATTTTCTTGCTGATCTTGTCCAGCATACTTCACTCTCCACTATAAATATTATTTGGTGAAATTCTCTCACCAAAAACTATCTTTTCCTAGTCTTCCGTAAAAACAGAATTAATCCAGAAGAAATCCTTCTACAATCGAATCATTGAGGTGCATTTACATTCGCGTCGGCCGTCTTCCACGGTACGGCGCGTTTTGCCATGCAGGCCTCCCGTTTTTCTTATCGCTTACTCAAGACCTCCATGAACATTGCCGCCACTTCGGCCACCACCTTCGTTCCCTTCGACGCCCTGCAGGCCGAGACCCGCCGCGAGCAGACGCCGCTGCGCGCCGCCATCACCGCCGCCTACCGCCGCGACGAAACCGCCGCCGTGGAATGGCTGCTGGCCCAGGGCGCGAGCGCCCACGGCGACGCCTACGTGCTGGCGCACCGCCTGGTCTCGGCCGTGCGCCAGAAGCGCACCCGCTCGTCCGGCGTCGACGCGCTGATGCACGAATTCTCGCTGTCGTCCGAGGAAGGCGTCGCACTGATGTGCCTGGCCGAAGCGCTGCTGCGCATCCCCGACACCGAGACCGCCGACCGCCTGATCGCCGACAAGATCAGCAAGGGCGACTGGAAGAAACACCTGGGCGAATCGCCGTCGCTGTTCGTCAATGCCGCCACCTGGGGCCTGCTCGTCACCGGCAAGCTGGTTTCCTCGAGCAGCGAGAACGGCCTGGGCGCCGCGCTCACCCGCCTTATCGCCCGGGGCGGCGAACCGCTGATCCGCAAGGGCGTCGACCTCGCCATGCGCATGCTGGGCAACCAGTTCGTCACCGGCCAGACCATCGCCGAGGCGCTGAAGAACAGCCGCGAGAACGAAACCCGCGGCTATCGTTATTCTTACGACATGCTGGGCGAGGCCGCGCTTACCGAATCCGATGCAAGCAATTACTATGCCTCCTACGAGGCGGCGATCCACGCGATCGGCAAGGCATCGAACGGCCGCGGCATCAAGGACGGCCCGGGCATCTCGATCAAGCTGTCGGCGCTGCACCCGCGCTACAGCCGTGCGCAACATGCGCGCGTGATGGGCGAACTGCTGCCGCGCGTGCGCAGCCTCGTGCTGCTGGCCAAGCAGTACGACATCGGCATCAATATCGACGCCGAGGAAGCCGACCGCCTCGAGATCTCGCTCGACATGCTGGAAGCCCTCGCCTTCGATCCGGAACTGGCCGGCTTCGAGGGCATCGGCCTGGTGGTGCAGGCCTACCAGAAGCGCTGCCCGTTCGTGATCGACTACGTGGTCGACCTCGCGCGCAGGAGCGGCCGCAAGTTCATGGTGCGCCTGGTCAAGGGTGCGTACTGGGACGCCGAGATCAAGCGCGCCCAGGTCGACGGCCTGCCGGGCTATCCGGTCTATACGCGCAAGGTGTACACGGACGTGTCCTATCTCACCTGCGCGCGCAAGCTGCTGGGCGCCACCGACGTCATCTACGCCCAGTTCGCCACCCACAATGCCCACACCCTGTCGGTGATCTATACCTGGGCCAAGGCGGACAAGATCTCCAACTACGAGTTCCAGTGCCTGCACGGCATGGGCGAGACGCTGTACGACCAGGTCGTGGGCGCCGCCAACCTCGACAAGGCCTGCCGCATCTACGCGCCGGTCGGTTCGCACGAGACGCTGCTGGCCTACCTGGTGCGCCGCCTGCTGGAAAACGGCGCCAACAGCTCCTTCGTCAACCAGATCGTCGACGAGAGCGTGCCCATCGATTCGCTGCTGGCCGACCCGTTCGAACAGGCCCGCGCCGCCAAGTGCCAGCCGCATGCGCGCATCCCGTTGCCATTGAACCTGTTCCCGGACGGCCGCCGCAATTCCGCCGGCCTGGACCTCGCCAACGAGGACGTGCTGGCCGCGCTGGGCGCCGAGCTGGCCAAGCCGCGCCATTACCTGGCCGCGCCGGTCGTGGACGGCGTGCTGGAAGCCGCCGGCGCCATCAACGTCGTGAACCCGGCGCAATCGGCCGACATCGTCGGCCAGGTGACGGAAGCGACCACCAATGACGTCGACACGGCGCTGCAATCGGCCGTGAACGCGCTGCCGGCCTGGGAAGGCATGGGCAATGGCGCGCGCGCCGACATCCTGGCGCGCACCGCCGACCTGTTCGAGCAGCACATGACGGAACTGATGGCCCTGGCCGTGCGCGAAGCCGGCAAGTCGCTGCCGAACGCGATCGCCGAGATCCGCGAAGCCGTCGACTTCCTGCGCTACTACGCCGCCGAAGTGCGCGGTAGCGACGCCACCCGCGCGCTGGGCCCGGTGACCTGCATCAGCCCGTGGAACTTCCCGCTGGCCATCTTCACCGGCCAGGTCGCGGCAGCGCTGGCCGCCGGCAATACCGTGCTGGCCAAGCCGGCCGAGCAGACGCCGCTGATCGCCTTCCGCGCCGTGCAATTGTTCCATGACGCCGGCGTGCCGGCCGGCGTGCTGCAGCTGCTGCCGGGCCGCGGCGAGACCGTCGGCGCCGCACTCACGCGCGACGCGCGCGTCAAAGCCGTGATCTTCACCGGCTCGACCGAAGTGGCGCAGCTGATCAACCGCGTGCTGGCCGAGCGCAGCGCGCGCGAAGGCTGCGACATCCCCCTGATCGCGGAAACCGGCGGCCAGAACGCGCTGATCGTCGATTCCTCGGCCTTGCCGGAACAGGTGGTGCAGGACGTGCTGTCGTCGGCCTTCGACAGCGCCGGCCAGCGCTGCTCGGCGCTGCGCGTGCTGTTCCTGCAGGAAGACATCGCCGACAAGACCATCAAGATGCTCAAGGGGGCGATGCAGGAACTGCGCGTGGGCGTGCCGGACCGCCTGGCGACCGACATCGGCCCCGTGATCGATGCCGAGGCCCAGCAGAACCTGCTCGGCCACATCGAGCGCATGAAGGGCAGCGCCAGGCAGCACTTCTCGCTGGTCCTGCCGGAAGCGCTGCAGGCGCAGGGCACCTTCGTGCCGCCGACCGTGCTCGAGATCGGCTCGCTGGCCGAGCTGACGCGCGAAGTGTTCGGCCCCGTGCTGCACATCGTGCGCTACCGCCGCGCCGACCTGCCGCTGGTGATCGACGCCATCAACGCCACCGGCTACGGCCTCACGCTGGGCGTGCATTCGCGCATCGACGAGACCATCGACTTCATCACCACGCGCGCCCACGTCGGCAATATCTACGTGAACCGCAACATCGTCGGCGCCGTCGTCGGCGTGCAGCCGTTCGGTGGCGAAGGCAAGTCGGGCACCGGACCCAAGGCCGGCGGCCCGCTGTACCTGAAGCGCCTGCAGCAGCATGCCCAGCAACCCGCGCTGTTGTCCGCGCCGCGCGCCGACGCCGCCCTGGATGCGCTGCTCGACTGGGCCCGCGCCAACGGCCACGGCAACGTCGCCACGCTGGCCCAGGCCTACCGCGAAACGTCGCTCGAGGGCGTGCGCATCGACTTGCCGGGCCCGACCGGCGAGCGCAACCAGCTCGCCTTCGCCCCGCGCGGCGCCGTGCTGTGCGCGGCCGGCGGCGTGCCGGCGCTGCTGAACCAGCTGGCGGCGGTATTCGCTACCGGCAACCACGCACTGGTGTTGGCGGATCCGCACGACCAGGTCGTGGCCAAGCTGCCGGCCGCGGCCAGGGCGCGCCTGCGTGTCGTCGGCACAGCGGAACTGGACGGCTGCGACATCGCCATGGCCCTGGTCGACGGCGGCCTGAAGGCGGACGTGCAGCGCACGCTGGCGCAGCGCCCGGGCGCGATCGTCGGCATCGTCGACACGCAGGAAGGCCAGCCGGTCGCCCTGTGGCGCCTGGTGGCCGAGCGCGCGCTGTGCGTCAATACGACGGCGGCGGGAGGTAACGCAAGCCTGATGACGCTCGGGGCATAAGCGAGGTCAACCGTGCGCGGCGTGCCGCGGTGCAGGCTGGCCCTGCGCTGCGGCACGCTTTTTTTTTACTGGTCGGAGAAGTGTCATGCAGTAGCTGTTTCTCAAAACTTGGAGGAAGACATGCTTGTTGGCGTCCCTAAAGAAATCAAGAACAACGAATTCCGCGTAGGGCTGACCCCGCCCAGCGTCCACGAACTGGCGATGCGCGGCCACCAGGTACTGGTGCAGGCCGGCGCCGGGGCGGGCATCGGCCTGGCCGATGCCGACTACGAGGCGGTCGGCGCCGCGATCGTCGCGTCGGCCGAGGAAATTTTCGCGCGCGCGGACATGATCGTGAAGGTCAAGGAACCGCAGCCACGGGAATGCGCGCTGCTGCGCCCAGGACAGATCCTGTACACCTATCTGCACCTGGCGCCGGATCCGGAGCAGACGGCGGCGCTGGTGGCGTCCGGCGCCGTCTGCATCGCCTACGAGACCATCACGGGCGCGGGCGGCGGCCTGCCGCTGCTGGCACCGATGAGCGAGGTGGCCGGCCGCATGGCCATCCAGGCCGGCGCCAGCCACCTGGAAAAGTCGAAGGGCGGCGCCGGCATCCTGCTGGGCGGCGTACCGGGCGTGGCGGCGGGCCACGTCGTCATCCTGGGCGCCGGCGTGGTCGGCACCAATGCGCTGCAGATGGCGGCCGGCATCGGCGCCCGCGTGACGGTGCTGGACAAGAACGTCGACCGCCTGCGCCAGCTCGACCTGGTGTACGGCAACCGCATCGCGACATTGTTCTCGACGGCCCACGCGGTCGAGGAATCCGTGCTGTCGGCCGACCTCGTCGTCGGCGGTGTGCTGATCCCCGGCGCGGCGGCGCCCAAGCTGGTGACCAGGGCCATGGTGGCGCGCATGAAGACGGGTTCGGTGGTGGTCGACGTGGCGATCGACCAGGGCGGCTGCTTCGAAACCTCGCATCCGACCACGCATGCGGATCCGACCTTCGTCGTCGACGGCGTCGTCCACTATTGCGTGGCGAACATGCCGGGCGCGGTGGCGCGCACCTCGACCTTCGCGCTGAACAATGCCACGATCGGCCATGCCGTCGCCCTGGCCGGCAAGGGCTGGCGCCAGGCCCTGCGCGACGATCCGCACCTGCGCAACGGCCTGAACGTCTGCGAAGGGCAGGTCACCCATGCCGCCGTGGCCGGGGACCTGGGCTACGACTACGTGGCGGCCGATTCCGTGCTGGCCTGAGCGGCGCCGGCGCCAGGCCCGGACGCCTGCCAACCCAGGCAGAACTGCCTGACGATGTGGAACGCATAACGCGCGGCCACGGATTTCACGAAGCGCATGAAATCCGTGGCCGCGTTTTCATTGGCATTGTCGGAAATCGTCCGGATCACGCCGAACGGGATGCCCAGCTCGAAACACACTTGCGCGACCGCCGCGCCTTCCATCTCCACCGCCAACAGTCCCGGCAAGGCCGCATGGAGGGCCTGTACGCGTTCCCGGCCCTTGACGAACTCGTCCGCACTGGCGACCAGCCCGCGGTGCACCCGCGGCTGCTGGAGGGCGAATGCGGCTTGTTCTTCCGCCTCGATGGCGGCGCCGAAGTTGTGGGCCAGGAACCGCTGCGCCGCCTCGAGGAGGTGCACGGCCATGTGGCGGTCGGACGAGAAGTGCGTCAACCCCGTTAGCGGTACCTCATAACGCGGGAACAATGGCGTCGCATCCATGTCGTGCTGGACCAGCGATTCGGCCACGACGACGTCGCCGACACGGATCGCCGCATCGCCGGCACCGGCGACACCCGTAAACAGGATGTGTGTAACTCCGAACTTCTCCACAAGGGTTGTGGCGGTCATTGCTGCAGCAACCTTGCCAATACGCGATAAAACGCACACAGCGTCGATTTCCCACAGTCGTCCGACAACGTACTCGCGCATGCCGTGCATGAGCTTGTAGGGCCTTTCCATGGCCTCCACGAGCCCCTGCTGTTCTTCGTGCAGTGCGCTGATGATTCCTAATCGCATGATTTTCTTGGTCCTGGATGGGCTGGAAGACCGTTTTTCCTGGCTTGTGCACCTTGTTCACGGTCTTTTGTTTTAGTAAACATAGGTATATATAAAAACTGGTAGTGATAGTAAACGCTGTCTCTGCTGTGGATAAGGAAGAATTTGTCTACAGCGTCAATGGTTTACGTGATGCCGGATGGGCTGGAAAAGCATTGTATCGATGCGGGACCGATGTTGGACAAAATCCGGCCTGCGAGGATAAAGGCTCGTTCTGCACACTCGCTCCTGTGGATATGCAGGCGTTTTTCCACAGCTGCTGTCGATTGCTGCCGGTTTTCCTGCTTCCAGCAGCTGTTTGTCGAGCAAAAGGGGCAGGGCCGTCCTGGCGCTGTCGCTTGCAGTCCCTCATCGCAACGCTTGCAGGAAGCTGTCGTCACTCCCTGCGCTGGCGTGCGCGTCGTCGTTTTCCTGTAGACCATCAAACGCTTGCATGGCGTTGGCGCATGCCATTGCGCGCAGGCGGCAGCGTCGTGCTTTTTTTTGCTGTCCAGTAACGCCGTTGTGGAGGCAGGGGTCGATCTGTCTTGTTCCTGCAGACGCTTTTTTTTGCTTGCAGCCTGGTTGCCTTGCCGGCAGTTGCCGGTATTTGCCTGGCCGGGGTTGTCGCGCGAGCGAAGCGAGCGCTTTTTCCATATTAGTTAACTTGGATAGAAAGAAAGGATAGTAGTGATAGTAAACGCGCCCTGAACTGTGGATAAGCCGGATTTTTTCCACAAGCTCAAGGGTTTACGTGTCGTCGGAGCGGCTGGAAAAGCCTTGTATCCGGCCTGGAGCAAAACTGGACAAAAAAACGGCGCTGCCCAATTCGGTGGGTTTCGCACATTTCCTACTGTGGATATGCATGGGTTTGTCCACAGAGGCCCCGGAAATGGTGCCCCGCAGGCGGTGTTGGGGAGCCTCGGGGCGCACGGGAAGGCGCGACATGCCGGACCGGCAGGGGCGTGGCCAGGATCGTTATCGCGCTCGACAGTGTCGACGTCGTTCACGCCGTGTTGGCGCCGGCTGGACCGGAGTCGATTTTTTTTTCGCGCGGGCGCCAGCGCAGCGCACGGCGCCAGGTTTACAACCAAAAGC
>DAMAFT010000179.1:0-7918 GCA_031995805.1 Massilia sp. | reverse complement strand
CACCTTCTTGTCCATCGCCAGGCGCACGGTCTCGTACAGGTCGCGCTGCGGGCCGCTGATCTCGATGCGACGGATCATCTCGGTCTTTTCCGGCAGCTCCTTGGCCACGTTGTCCTTGGTACGGCGCAGCAGGAAGGGCTTGATGCGGCGGTTCAGCAGCGTGCGGCGCACCGGGTCGTCCTGGCGCTCGATCGGGTGGCGGAACTGGGTGTTGAAGGTCTTTTCGTCGCCCAGCAGGCCCGGCAGCAGGAAGTGGAACTGCGACCACAGCTCGCCCAGGTGGTTTTCCAGCGGCGTGCCCGACAGGCACAGGCGGTGGCGCGCGTTCAGCGAGCCGGCCGTCTGGGCCGCCTTGGAGCGGGTGTTCTTGATGTAGTGCGATTCGTCGAGGATGACCAGGTGGTACTCGTGCTCGCGCAGCTTTTCCTCGTCGCGCGGCAGCAGCGCGTAGGTGGTCAGCACGATGTCGGCCTTGTCGATCTCGTCGAACAGGTCCATGCGCTCCTTGCCCTGCAACAGCAGCACCTTCAGGCTGGGGGCGAAGCGCGCGGCTTCTTCCATCCAGTTGGCCATCAGGCTGGTCGGCGCGATCACCAGGGCCGGATTGGTCAGCCGTCCCGCTTCCTTCTCGGTCAGGATGTGCGCGATGGTCTGCACGGTCTTGCCGAGTCCCATGTCGTCGGCCAGGATGCCGCCCAGGTCGTATTCGCGCAGGAACTGCATCCAGGCCAGGCCGTCGAGCTGGTAGTCGCGCAACGTGGCCTGCAGGCCCTTGGGCGCCTCGACCTGCTTGACCTTGCCGAACTGGCTCAGCTTGCGGCCGGTCTCGCGCAGGCGCTCGCCGCCGGTCCAGCGCAGCTCGACGCCGCGCGCCAATTCTTCGAGGCGCGCCGCATCGAGGGTCGACAGGCGCAGCTTGCCCTTGATCTTGTCGTTGAAGTACAGCTCGCCCAGGGTGGCGAGGATCGGCTTGAGGCGGCCCCACGGCAGCGCCACGCGCACGCCATCGGGCAGGACGGCCAGCATCTGGTCGGCCTCGGCATGGGCGGCCAGCACGGCCGGGTCGAATTCGAGCGGCGCGCTGCGGATCAGCTGCACCAGCACCGGCAGCAGCGGCACGCGCTTCCTGGCCACCACGATGCCCAGCTCCAGCTCGAACCAGGCATTGCCGGCCTCGGGCGGCTCGTCGATCTCGGCATACCAGTCTTCCACCGGCACCACGTCGTAGCGGTACTTGGGCGACTTCTGCACATGCCAGCCGAGGTCGGACAGCGCGTCGAGCTCGTTTTCGGCAAAGCGCAGCCAGTGCGCCTGGCCATCCAGCAATTGCGCGCCAGCCAATGCCGACAGCGGTGCGGTGACCGGCTTGTGGAAACCGATCTCTTGCAGCATGTCGAGCGCGGCGGCCTCGAAGGCTTCGTTGCGCTGGATGACTTCGGTGACGTCGCCGATCTGGCGCACCACGCGCTGGGCCGGGTCGAACGAGATGCGCTGGCCATCGTAGTCGAACGACAGCACGGCGAAATCCTGCCAGCGCTGGGCCGTGCCGTCGGCCACCTGCAGCGCATCCAGCAACAGGTGCGGCTGTGGCTTGACGTCGGTGCGGATGCGCTGGGTCAGCGGTTGCGGCAGCGGCATCAGCTGCTGCAGGCCGTGCGCCAGCAGCAGTTGCGACACGCGCTTCTTGTCGGTGCCGGTGAGCAGCGGCGCCTGCGACACCAGCGCCTGCAGGTCGGCCAGCGAGATGTCGATGCCGCCGCGGTTCAATGCCAGCGGGCCGCACGACAGGTTGTCGATGTACCACGGCGGGTCGGTCGGCAGCATGTAGTCGACCAGGTCGGCGCCCGGGTGCGTGGCGCCCTTGGCCGGCTCCACCGACCAGCCCAGCTTGGCGCTGCGGCCTTCCTCGCGCCAGGTGAGGTTGGCTTCGCGCACCGGGCCGGCCTGCAGCGGATACAGCAGGCCGTTGCCCATGTCGGACCACGAGTTCGCCCACAGCAGCTTGCCCTGCGCGAGCAGCATCTGCAGCAGGATCGCGCCGACCTTGCCCTTGGGCTCGGTCGCGCTGGTGCTCTGGTTCGAGCCGCTGCGCATGGCGATGAAGAAACGCACCAGGTCTTCGTCGTCGCCTTCGAGGTAGCTGGGGGGCGCCGACAGCAGCGAGAACACTTCGCCGACCGGGCTGGCCGCGGCGACGTCGCCGTTCGGGCGCAGGCGCGCCTTGCACAGGCAGATCGCGACGTGGCGGCCGCCGCTGGTGGGAGCCATGACATAGACGAATTTGTACTGGACCGCCTTGGGGTCGGCGACTTCGGCGGTCAGCTTGGGTTGCGGATGCGCTGCCGCTTCGACCCTTTGCAGCCAGCTCAACACCGGGGCGGGCAGGGCCGGGGCGCGGGCCGGGGCAGGCGTCCGGGCCGGAGGTGCGTCGCTGGTGTCGTCGCGGTGGAAATCAACTGTGTGCATGGGTCTCACGAGTCCGAATTTGAAAAAACAACAATTCCTATTATCCGCCATGCGACCCCGACTGTTTTGTTCGGAATCGCACGTAGCAATGAAAACTTTACGGGCCGAAAGGAGTAGAAGTTACACGCTACCGTGGGGATTTGCCAGCCCCCGGCCGCGCATTTTTCGCGTCGAAGGCACCGGGAAATCCGCATTGTCGGGCGAGCGCCTCACCGCGCCACCAGGCGCCAGTCCGGCGCAGCCAGGTGGCGCGCGAAGAATTCGGCCAGCGCCTCGACCTTGGCCGGCCGCGTGCGCGCCGACGGCGTGACGAAGTACAGGCCGCCGCGCGCCATCGCCCAGTCGTCCAGGAGCGTCGCCAGGCGGCCGTCGCGGACGTACTCGGCGGCGATGAATTCCGGGAATTCGGCGATCGCCAGGCCGGCCAGCACGGTCGGCAGCAGCGCGTCGGCATTCGTCGCGCGCAGCGGCCCGGACGGCTTGACGTCGACCGTCTCGCCGGCGCGGGTGAAGCGCCAGGTATCGATCCGGGCGCGATGGCAATAGCCCAGGCAGGCATGGTCGTCCAGTTCGGCAGGATGGCGTGGCGTGCCGAAGCGTTCCAGGTAGGCGGGCGCCGCCACGAGGACCTGGGCGACCGGGCACAGCTTTTTCGCCACCAGCGAGGAATCGGGCAGCACGGCGATGCGCAGCGCGGCATCGAAGCCCTGGCCGACCAGGTCGACCGTGGCGTCGCTCAGGTGCAGGTCGACCGACACGTCCGGGTAGGCCCTGAGGAACTCCGGCAGCAGCGGCGCCACCCAGCGCATCCCGAAGGACATCGGCACCGCCAGGCGCACCAGGCCGCGCGGGCGCGCCGACAGTTCGCGCGCGGCGCCCTCGACCTGCTCGGCTTCGTGCAGCACGCGCAGCGCGCTGTCGGCGACGGTGCGCCCGAATTCCGTCAGCGCCAGCTGGCGCGACGTGCGGTTCAGCATGCGCGCGCCGAGGCGCTCCTCGAGCCGGGCGACGGCGCGCGACACCGTCGCCACCGACACGCCGAGCGCGCGCGCGGCCGCGGCGAACGAACGCTCCTCGGCCACCTTGGCGAACATCGCCAGTCCTTCGAAGTCGGGCAGTGTCGACATGTCTCCCTTTGTATTGTCATGCGTGAACGGCAGGACCCGACATGGTAAGCCATCCGCGCGTTTCACGGTACCGGGCCGATGGCCGGGGCGATGCCACATACCCTGCAAATTTGCAAAGATAATTTGCGATCAATGCTATTTTAATGCGACGGCTTCCTCGGTACGATGCTTCACATCGGGACTGCACAACGCCCCGCCAACCGAACCCAACCGACTACTACCAAGGAGCCCATCATGACCCGCAAACTCGACAACAAGATCGCCCTGATCACCGGCGCCACCAGCGGCATCGGCCTGGCCGCCGCCAAGCGCTTCGCCCGCGAAGGCGCGCAGGTGATCGTCACCGGCCGCCGCCAGGCCGAACTCGACGCCGCCGTGCAGGCCATCGGCCACGACGCGGTCGGCCTGCGCGTCGATTCCGCCGACCTGGCCGCCCTGGACGGCCTGTACGCGGACATCCGCGAACGCTTCGGCCGCCTCGACGTCGTCTACGTGAACGCCGGCGGCGGCTCGATGCTGCCGTTGGGCGAGATCACCGAAGAACAGTTCGACGACACCTTCGAGCGCAACGTCAAGGGCACGCTGTTCACGGTGCAGAAGGCGCTGCCGCTGCTGTCGAACGGCGCCTCGGTGATCCTGACCGGCTCGACCGCCGGCAGCAGCGGCACCCCGGCCTTCAGCGTCTACGCCGCCAGCAAGGCCGCCGTGCGCGCCTTCGCCCGCAACTGGATCCTCGACCTGAAGGACCGCGGCATCCGCGTCAACACCATCGCCCCGGGCGCCACCCGCACCCCGGGCCTGGTGGAACTGGCCGGCAACGACGCCGCCGCCCAGCAGGGCCTGGTGGACTACCTGGCCGCGCAGATCCCGCTGGGCCGCGTCGGCGATCCGGACGAGATCGCCAAGGCGGCCGTGTTCCTGGCCTCCGACGACGCCAGCTTCGTCAACGGCGTCGAGCTGTTCGTCGACGGCGGCCAGGCACAGATCTGATCCACATGACGACACGCCGCGTCCCCTGCGAGGACGCGGCCGGGAGAACACCATGATCGACCACCGCCCCTACGCCGCCCTCGGCGGCAACGACCTCGACTGGCTGAAGGCCCGCCTGCACGTCGACATCCACGGCATGGGCCGCCCCGAACACGGCGCCATCGGCCCGCTGCGCGCCTGGAACGACGACGAGTTCGCGCCGCACTCCGGCTTCCCGATGCACCGCCACCAGGATGTCGAGATCCTGACCTACGTGCGCCATGGCGCCATCACCCACGAGGACAGCCTCGGCAACCGCGCCACCGTCGTCGCCGGCGACGTCCAGGCGATGAGCGCCGGCAGCGGCATCCGCCACGCCGAATTCAACGCCGGGGACGTCGCCACCTCGCTGTACCAGATCTGGCTGCGCCCGCGCAGCGCCGGCGGCGCGCCCTCCTGGCGCACCCGGACCTTCCCGCGCCACGAGCGCGCTGGCCTCCTGACCGTGCTGGCCAGCGGCGATGCGCAAGACATCGCACGAGGCGCACTGGCAATCAACGCCGACGCCCGCCTGCTCGGCGCCACGCTGCGCGCCGGCGAAACCATCGAGCACCGCCTGGCGCCGGGCCTGCGCGCCTACCTGGTGTCGACGGGCGGCCGCGCCGACGTCAACGGCACCGCCCTCGCCCCGCGCGACGGCGCCGGCATCGCCGACGAGACCGTATTGACCATCACCGCGCTGGACGACACCGAGATCGTGCTGGCCGAACTCATCGACGCTGAATAAGAAGGACACCATCATGCGCACCATCGCCTACCGCCGCCACGGCAATCCCGAGCAGGTCCTGCAACTCGAACACGTCGGCGCGCCGCCGGCGCCCGGTCCCGGCGAGGTGCTGGTGCGCGTGCTGGCGCGCCCGGTCCATCCCGGCGACCTGCTGGGCGTGGCCGGCCGCTACCGCGCTCCCGGCGACACCACGCCCGTGCTGGACGGCGGCGTGCGTGTCGGCTTCGAAGGCATGGGCCGCATCGCCGCGCTCGGCGCCGACGTCCTCGCGGCCGGCCGCCTGGCGCCGGGCATGCGCGTCGCCTTCTTTCCGGGCCGCGGCGCCTGGAGCGAGTACGCCGTCGTTCCCGCCGACTTCGTCGCGCCGCTGCCGGACGACGTGCCGGGCGAGGCCGGCGCGCAGCTGCACGTGAATCCGCTGACGGCGCAGATGCTGCTGCGCGCCGCCCGCCAGGCCGGCGTCGGCGCGGCCGGCGCGATGGTGCTGACCGCGGCCGGGTCGTCGGTGGCGAAGATGCTGGCCGCGCTGGCGCTGGACGAAGGCTTGCCGGTGATCGGCCTGGTGCGCAGCAGCGCCGGCGCCGCCGAACTGCGCGCGCTGCTGCCGGCGCTGCCCGTGGTGGCGACCGACGCGACCGACTGGCGCACGCGCCTGGACGATGCCTTGGGCGGCCGCGCTCCGCGCGCCGTGTTCGACGCCGTCGGCGGCGCACTGCCCAGCGAACTGTTCCTGCGCCTTGCCCCGGGCGGTACGCTGGTGACCTACGGCGACATGACGGGCGAGTCCCTCAGTATCCCGGCGCTGATGCTGCCGATGCGCGACCTGCGCCTGGAAGGGATATCGGTGGGACGCTGGGCGGGACTGCCGGCGGCGCAACGCAGGGCAGACGTCGAGGGCGCGCTGGCGCTGGCGCGGCGCCATCCGCGCCTGTTCGAGGTGGCGGCCAGCTACGACCTGGCGGCGGTGGCGCAGGCCGTCGCGCACGCGGGCCGGCCGGGACGGCGCGGGCTGGTGCTGCTCACGTCGCTGGAGGATGCGGCCTGACGGACTTGATTCACGCCTCCACCCCGAAATACGCCAGGAACATCGCCACCGCCGCATCCACGATACGCGCCTGCTCCGCCTCTCCCGGCGCCGCGGCGCCCATCGTCACCTGCGGCCAGAACGCGAACGTCTTCAACTGCCCCTGCAGCAGCGTCGCCGCGAAGGCCGGGTCGCCGGGCTTCAGGCGGCCGTCCGCCTGCGCGGCGCGCACCCACGCCGTCACACCCTCCTCGCGCTCGCCCAGGCGCGCGAACACCGGCCGCGCGCGCTCGGGCGCGTGGATCGCTTCCGACACCGCCACCCGCGCCAGGCCGATGAAATCCGGATCGGCCAGCGTACGCAACTTCAGCGCCAGCAGTTCGTGCAACTGCGTGCGCAGGTCGGCGTCCGGGCGGTAGGCGAAGTCGAGCGTGCCGGCGCCGCTCTCGAACAGCTGGACGATGGTGTCGGCGAACAGGTCTTCCTTGCTCGGGAAATGGTTGTAGACGGTGCGCTTGGACACGCCGGCGGCGGCGGCGATGCTGTCCACGCTGGTCGCTTCGTAGCCGTGCGCGCGAAACTGGTCGGCCGCCGCGGCGAGGATGGCCAGGCGCTTGCGGTCCGTAAGGCGGGATGGGGCGTTCATCCGATAATTTTACACTCACCGGTTTACTTCTTCACCCGAAAAAACTACACTGTGCAGTGTACATTTACGCTGGTCCATCCGATGCGCATCCTGTTCAGCCTCGTCCTTCTTGGGAGTTTATTCATCATGACCTGCCGCACACTGGCGTCGACGTCGCCGTCGTCCTTCGAAACGTCTTCCCAGTTCCACGACGGGAAATTCCGCAACCCGGTCGCGATGAACAAGCTGGGCCTGGGCGAGATGGCGCGCCTGTGGTGGAAGGCCATGTTCGACAAGCCGGCCGGCACGGTGCCCGCCGCCGCCATCCCGGTGCGTACCTTGACGCGCGCGGCGCTGCTGGCGGCGCCGGACCAGACCCTGTACCGCCTCGGCCACTCGACCATGCTGCTCAAGCTGGGCGGCGAGTTCTACCTCACCGATCCGGTATTCTCGCAACGCGCCTCGCCGGTGCAGTGGGCCGGGCCGGCGCGCTTCCATGCGCCGCCGATCGGCATCGAGGAGCTGCCGCCGATCAAGGCGGTGATCCTGTCGCACGACCACTACGACCACCTCGACCATGCCGCGGTCCTGGCGCTGGCCGGCAAGACCGCGCACTTCCTGGCGCCGCTGGGCGTGGGCAAGCGCCTGGTGGACTGGGGCGTCGCCGCGGACAAGGTGCAGGAATTCGACTGGTGGCAGGGCACGGCGATCGACGGCGTGCGCTTCGTGGCCACGCCGGCCCAGCACTTCTCGGGCCGCACGCCGCTGGATGGCAACTCGACGCTGTGGGCTTCCTGGGTCGTGATGCACGACGGCCTGCGCCTGTTCTTCAGCGGCGACACCGGCTACTTCAAGGGCTTCGAGGAGATCGGCGCCAAGTACGGCCCGTTCGACGTGGCGCTGCTGGAAACCGGCGCCTA
>DAMAFT010000178.1:0-7980 GCA_031995805.1 Massilia sp. | reverse complement strand
AATTCGGCACCCGCTGCGAGATCAAGAACCTGAACTCGTTCCGCTTCATGGAAGAAGCCATCCACTACGAGGTGCGGCGCCAGATCGAGCTGATCGAGGACGGCGGCAAGGTGCAGCAGGCCACCCGCCTGTGGGATCCCGACAAAAAGGAAACCCGCGCGATGCGCAGCAAGGAAGACGCGCAGGACTACCGCTACTTCCCCGACCCCGACCTGCCGCCGCTGACCATCTCCGAGGAATGGGTCGAGCGCGTGAAGGCCGACATGCCGGAACTGCCGGCCGCGATGCGCGAACGCTTCACCGGCGACTACGGCCTGCCGGAATACGACGCGCTGATCCTCACGTCCTCGCAGGCGATGGCGACCTACTTCGAAGCCGTGGTGGCCAGGGCCGGCAAGGACAACGCCAAGGCGGCCGCCAACTGGATGATGGGCGAAGTGGCGTCGACGCTGAACCGCGCCGGCGTCGACATCGCCGACGCGCCGGTGGAGGCCTCGCAACTGGCGCTGCTCCTGAAGCGCATCGCCGACGGCACCATCAACAACAAGGCCGCCAAGGAAGTGTTCGCGGCGATGTGGGAGTTCGGGTCGGAAGACGAGAACCTGGCCGACGTCATCATCGAGCAGAAGGACCTGAAGCAGACCTCCGACGTCGGCGCGCTGGAAGCGATCGTCGACGAGGTACTGGCCGCCAATGCGAAATCGGTCGAGCAGTACCGCGCCGGCAAGGAAGCCGCCATCAACGCCCTCATCGGCCAGACCATGAAGGCGTCGAAGGGCAAGGCCAATCCGGCCCAGGTGACCGAGCTGCTGAAGAAGAAGCTGGCGGCCTGATTCGCCTGGGCTGCAACGAAAAACCGGGGTTTTCCCCGGTTTTTTTTTGGGGCGCTTTCCGCTGGCCTCCCTGCCCGCTTCCATGCGGCGCAGGCGATGTCGGAATTTCAGAAAGGTTGACCGGACGACGCGCGACACCATCGACGAATTCTGCAATGCCGAAACCTTGATGGGCTGCACCTCAACCCTGCCGGGTCCGGCACGCCCCCTTCCCGTCGACCGGTGAGCACCAGGGCATCGCGCGCCCGGCACCGCCGGGGCGCGGCATGGTCATACGCCGTACTGCGCGCGATACGCCGCCACGGCGTCCTTGGACTGCCCCAGCGCCGGATCGGCCGACAGGTAGGCGAACAGGTCGGCCAGGTTGGCGATCGAGATGACGGGGATGCCGTAGTTCTGGCTGACTTCCTGCACGGCCGACAGCGGCGACAGCACGCCGTCCTTGCCGCCGCGCTCCATGCGGTCCAGCGCGATCAGGACGGCGGCCGGTTCGGCGCCGGCGGCGCGGATCATCGCCACCGATTCGCGCACCGAGGTGCCGGCCGAGATCACGTCGTCGATGATGACGACCTTGCCGGCCAGTTTCGCGCCGACGATGGTGCCGCCTTCGCCATGGTCCTTGGCTTCCTTGCGGTTATAGGCGAACGACGTGTCGCGGCCCTTGGCGGCCAGCGCCACGGCGGTGCTCGATGCCAGCGTGATGCCCTTGTAGGCGGGTCCGAACAGCATGTCGAATGCGATGCCCGAATCGAGCAGGGTCTGGGCGTAGAACTGCGCCAGCTTGCCGAGCGTGGCGCCGTCGTGGAACAGGCCGGCATTGAAGAAGTACGGCGACTGGCGCCCCGCCTTGGTGGTGAATTGGCCGAACTTCAGGACTTCGGCTTCGACTGAGAACGCAATGAACTGCTGGCGCAGGTTTTCCACGACTGACCCCTGGTGACGGTAAATGAAGCCGGTATTGTAATGCGCCGCGCTTCGGTCAAGGAAAGAGGTCTGCATGTTGATATCGCTCAAAACACGTTACACTGTCGCCGCTCCCCGCCCTTACTTTTTCGATCCATGCCAAGAATTATCTCCGCCAACCTGAACGGCATCCGCTCCGCCCACAAGAAGGGTTTCTTCAACTGGCTGGCCAGCCAGGATGCCGACTTCATCTGCGTCCAGGAGCTGAAATGCCAGCTGGCCGACATGACCGAGGAATTCCTCGCGCCGCACGGCTACCACGGCCATTTCCACTACGCCGAAAAGAAAGGCTATTCCGGCACCGGCGTCTACAGCCGCCTCAAGCCGGACGCCTTCAGGATCGGCTTCGGCTGTACCGAATTCGACAACGAGGGCCGCTACACCCGCGTGGACGTCGGCGACCTGACCGTGATCTCGCTGTACGCCCCGTCCGGCTCCTCGTCGCCGGAACGTCAGGAGGCCAAGTTCCGCTTCATGGAAGTGTTCCTGCCGCACCTGATGGAACTGCAGGCCGAGGGCCGCGAGGTCGTCGTCTGCGGCGACTGGAACATCGCCCACAAGGAAATCGACCTGAAGAACTGGAAGGGCAACCTGAAGAATTCCGGCTTCCTGCCGGAAGAGCGTGCCTGGATGACGCGCATCTTCGACGAGCTGGGCCTGGTGGACGTGCACCGCGGCATCGACCAGCGTCCCGAGCAGTACACCTGGTGGAGCAACCGCGGCCAGGCCTACGCCAAGAACGTGGGCTGGCGCATCGACTACCACGTCGCCACCCCGGGCATCGCGGCCAAGGCCCATACGGTCTCGGTCTACAAGGACGAGCGCTTCTCGGACCACGCGCCGCTGATCATCGACTACCGCACCTGATCGTCCTGCGCCCCGGCCGCCGCGGCCAGCAACGCGCGGATGTCCCCGGCGGCGGCGGGCTTGAGCAGGTGGTGGTCGAAGCCAGCCGCGCGCGAGCGGGCGCGGTCTTCCGGCGCGCCCCAGCCGGTCAGCGCCGCCAGCCGGATGCGCTCCAGGCCGGGGATCGCGCGCAGGCGGCGGGCGGCCTCGTAGCCGTCCATGCGCGGCATGCCGATGTCCAGGAACGCCAGCTCGGGCCGGAACGCCGCGGCCACCTCCAGCGCCTCGACGCCGTCGCCGGCGCTGCGCACCTCGTGCCCCTCCAGCTCCAGCAGCGCCGCCAGGATCCGCACCGCATCGGCATTGTCGTCGGCCACCAGCACGCGCAGGGCGCGCCAGGATGCCGGCACGACGGCCGGTGGCGGCCGCGCGCCGGCCGCCGTGCCATCGGTCCGCGCCGCCGGCAGGCGGATCGAGAACGTGCTGCCCCGGCCCGGCCCGGGGCTGTCGGCGCGCACCGTGCCGCCATGCAGCTCGACCAGCCTGCGCACCAGCGACAGGCCGATGCCCAGGCCACCGTTGGCACGGTCGATGTGCTTGGCCACCTGGGTAAACATCTCGAACACCGCGCCCAGCGACTCGGGAGCGATGCCGATGCCGTCGTCGGCGACCGCGATGGCGACGGCGCCGTCCTCCATGCCCGCCTGCAGGACGATCCGGCCGCCCGGCGGCGTGTACTTGGCGGCGTTCGTCAGCAGGTTGCCGATCACCTGGGCCATGCGCACCGGATCGGCGTCGATGTCCAGCGACGCATCGGGCAGCACGACGTCGAGCCGGTGGCGCGCCGCCTCGACCAGCGGCATGCTGGACTCGACCGCGGCGGCAACGACGTCGCGCAGGTCGACGGTTTCCCGCTGCAGCACGATCTTGCCGCTGGCGACCCGCGCGATGTCGAGCAGGTCGTTGACCAGGTGGGTCATGTGGCGCAGCTGCCGGTCCATGACGTCGCGCACGGAAGCCTGCAGGGCGGGCTTGCCGTCGCTGACGCGCAGGATGTCGAGGCCGTTGCGGATCGGCGCCAGCGGATTGCGCAGCTCGTGCGCCAGCGTGGCCAGGAATTCCGACTTGTGGCGGTCGGCCATGCGCAGCGCCTCCATCGCGCGCACGCGCTCGATGTGCGCCCAGCAGCGCTCCACCACGTCCTCGATCAGCGCGATCTCGTCGGCCGTCCAGGCGCGCGGGCGCTGCTGGTGCACGGCCATCATCGCCACCAGCTTGCCGCCCTTGACGAGCGGGCAGCAGATGATCGCCTTGATGTCGATCCGGCTGAACATCTCGTAGCCGTCGCCTTCGGCCAGTTCGCGGTCGACGTCGTCGATCACGAGCAGGCGACCGACGCGCAGGTTCGAGGTGGCGCGCGACCCGAACAGGTCGAGCGAATACACGCCCACGGTACTGATGGCGCCCGCCACGCGCCAGTCGTTGCGGATCGTGAAGCGGTCGTTGTCCGGCTCGACGTCGGCATAAGCGACGCGGGTCGCTCCCAGGTATTCGCCGAGCTGGCGGGTCGAGGCTTCCATGATCACCTCGGGATCGGACGCCACGCGCGTGGCCTCGCCGATGGCGTCGAGCACGCGCAGGCGCGCCGCCTGGGGCGCGGCCGGCGTGCAGACGCACAGCACGCCGCCGACCGCGCCGGAAGCATCGTGGATCGGACTGGCGGACAGCGTGGCATGTATCCGCCTGGCGCCGTCGCCCGGCGCGGGGAACACGATGTCGGCCGGCGCGGCCGCCGCGCCGCGCATGGCCTGCTTCAGCAGGGCGCCGGCCTCCTCCAGCAATGCGGGCCAGGCCAGCGCGCACGGCTGGCCCAGCAGGTCGCCCGGTTCGGACGCCCCCGGCAGGAAGCGGCAGGCATCGTTGAACAGCAGGCGCAGCTCGCTCCCCCATAGCACGCACATCGGCTGGCCCGCATGCAGCACGATGCCGGCCGCCGTGCGCAGCGCCTGCGGCCAGTCGGCCGCGGCGCCCAGGCCGTGCGCGCCGTGCGCCAGCAGCGCCGCGCCCATGGCGCCACCGCCGGCGAGGATCGGATCGACGATGCGAGGGGACGATGGCGGATGACGTGGCATGATGGCAGGCGGTTCGGCGGATCAATACGGGGCGACGCAAGCGCCCGGGACGGATCTGCGGCGCGGGCGCGAGGGGCGAACGATAACACGTCATGGCCGGCGCCGTCGGCGCGTCTGGCCGCGCGGCGCGCGACGCGGGTGTCGTAAATATGCCCATCGCGCACATTTTGATGCCACAAGGAATGTTTTATTGCTATCATCCATGCGCTGCCATCCCTTGTGGAATTTGTACGTCCACGTCCCATGATTCCACACACGACCGCCATGACCCCGAACGCCGTTGCCATCCCCCTGCCGACCTTCCCGCGTCCGCCCGTGCTCCTGAACGCGACGCAAAGCGCCACGGCCGACGGCATGCACATCGTGCTCGGCTTCGATGCCGCGATGGCGATCGGCAGCGGCACCATCTACGTGACCGACGGCGCCGTGCAGACCGTGATCGACCGCGCCACCGGCCTGCCGGCGCTGCGTATCGTCGGCGCCGGCGACACCCATGCGATCGCCGCCTCCGCCGTCACCGTCGACGGCAACCAGGTCGGCCTGGACGTCGCCGGCCTGCTGCCGGGCCATGCCTACAGCGTGGTGATGGCCGCCGGCGTGCTGGTCTCCAGCCAGCACCTGGCCTTCGGCGGCCTGCGCTCCACGGCGGACCTGCAGTTCACCACGCCCGACGCGCCGGGCGGCGGCAACGACGGGCCGGTGCTGCTGGCGGCCGACGCCGACGGCAGCCTGCTCACGCCCGGCGCCGGCATCGTGGTGACGCTGGCCTTCTCGAAGGCGCTGGCCGGCCTGCCGCTCGACGCCCTGTCGGCGCCCCACGCGGTGGCGGGCACGCCGGTGTCCACGGACGGCGGCCTGACCTGGAAGGTCACGCTGGCGGCCACGCCGAATGCGGTCGAGTCCAGCGCCAACGTGCTGCGCATCGACATGGGCAAGGTGCAGGATGCGGCCGGCCACGCCGGCAGCGGCAGCGGCGCGCTGGCCAGCTACGCGGTCGATACGAAGGGGCCCGGGGCGGTCATCGAACTGGACGGCGCCACGCTGTACCGGGGCCACGACATCGGCGTGACGATCCGCCTGAGCGAACGCATCGACGGCGACCTGGCAGCGACCTTGGCCGCGACCCTGTCCACGCCGAACGCGCATCTGGACGGCCTGGCCAGCAGCGACGGCGGCCTGACCTGGACCGCGCGCCTCGTCGCCGCCGGCGACACGGTGGCCGCCGCCAATGCATTGACCCTCGACCTGGGCAAGCTGCACGACCTGCACGGCAATGCCGGCAGCGGCGTCGCCACCTCGGCCAACTACGCGGTGCAGGGCGACGTAGCGGCCTGGATCCACGATTTCTACGGCCCCTACCACGACGACTTCGTCACCGGTTCGAACTGGCAGGGCCTGTCCGGCACGCTGGCGGCGCCGCTCGCCGAAGGCCAGCGGCTGGAGCTGCGGGTCGACGGCGAACTGGTCGACGCCGGCAACGTCGGCCTCGAGGAGCGCTCCTGGAACTATGCGCCGGAAGACCGGATCTTCGAGGACGGGACGCACGGCTTCTCGGTGCGCGTGGTCGGCGCGGACGGCCAGGCCGTTTCCGAGCTGTCCTGGCAATTCGTCGTCGACACGCGCGCGCCGCTCCTGCAGACCGACCCCGCCGACCTGCAGCAGGTCGATCCGGACGGCGACCTCGTGCTGGCCTTCGACGAAGCCATGTACCCGGTGTCCGGCGAAGGCTGGCCGGAACTCGCGCTGGCCGACACCGAGGGCAATACCGTCTACGTCAGGCTGGACGACGGCCAGCTCTCGAGCGACCGCAAGACGCTGACGCTCCACGCGGCCGAGCACAAGCTGCAGGCCGGCCGCGACTACACGCTGCAACTGCCCTGGGGCCTGACCGACCTGGCCGGCAATGCGGTACAGGACGACGTACTGCACCTGCGCACTGCGGGCCCGGACACGCTGGCGCCGGGCGCGACCGAAGCAAGCTCGCCGACGCACCCCGGCGCCTACGGCATCGGCGCCACCGTCGCCATCGAGATCGCGTTCAGCGAGGCCGTGACGCCGGCGGGCGGCGACCTGCCTGCCCTGCACCTGAACAATGGCGGCGTCGCGCATTACGCCGGCACCGGCGCCGACGGCCGCTCGATGCTGTTCAACTACACGGTGGCCGCCGCCGACCAGGACACCGGACGCCTGGCGCTGGCCAACGGCACCGACCTGGTCGGCCACGTCCAGGACCTGGCCGGCAACCTGCTGGACGCCGCGCACGTCCATTATTCCTACCTGGATGGCCTGGGCAACAGCGGCTACGGCATCGAGATCGACACGCATGCGCAAGCGCCGACCGTGGCGCTGGCGGCGTCCAGCGACAGCGGTGCATCAAGCAGCGACGGCATCACCCGGGTGACCACGCCGACCTTCACCGGCCAGGCCGAAGCGGGCGCGCGAGTGGACGTCTTCGACGGCGAGACGCTGCTGGGTTCCACCGTCGCCGGCAACGGCGGCGCCTGGGAGTTCACGGTGGGCACGGACCGGGCGCTGGCCGAAGGCAGCCATGCCATCCATGCCGCGCAGACCGACACCGCCGGCAACCGCAGCGCCCTGTCCGCCGACGTGGCGCTGACGATCGACACGACGGCGCCCACGCTGGTCGGCAAGACCGTCCACCGCCTGCCGCACGGCGGCTACGCGCTGGAATTCAGCGAGCGGATCGTGGTCGGCAACGGCACGCTCGGCGTACTCTCCCTGCTGGGCGGCCAGGCGCACGACCTGCGCGGCAGCCATGCTGTCGTGGAGGATGCGCACGGCGTGCCAAGCATCCTCGACCTGGACCTGGGCCTGCTGGGCGGCCTGCTGCGCCTGCAGCTGGGCGAAGGCGTGGTGCAGGACGTGGCCGGCAACGTGGCCATCGTCGGCAGCGCCGACCTGGACATCACGCTCCCGATCCCGCTCTGATACGCCTCACGCCTGTTCCGGCCAGTCCAGCGTGCGCACGCTGGAAAAGCTGCGCGGCGCTCCGGTGAGCGGATCGTCGAAGGCGATCGCGCGCGCCAGCAGTTGCAGCGGCGCCGAAAAGTCGTCGCCCTTGCACGGCAGCGCGACCGGATAGAAGGCGTCGTTCAGGATCGGCACGCCCAGCGAGGCCAGGTGCAGGCGCAGCTGGTGCTTGCGTCCCGTGTGCGGGTGCAGGCGGTAGCGCGCCAGGTTGCCGC
>DAMAFT010000177.1:0-7982 GCA_031995805.1 Massilia sp. | reverse complement strand
TGCTGGCCGCCATCGACGGCCGGGCCGAGCGCACGTATACAGTGCCGTGCGGCGACCGCAGCGCCGCCGGCACGGATTACCTGCCGCTGGTGGCCGGCGAATTCGTCGGCATCAAGGTCGGCGGCGACGACGGCGTGGTCGCGTCGATGGCGACGCTCGATCCGCTGGCCGTGCCCGTGCTGGCGCCGGAAGGGGCGAGCGGCAAGGAACTGATCGCCATCGTCGAGCGCGCCGGCCGCCAGGGCACCATGGTCAACTTCACCTTCCACGGCGTCGGCGGCGACTACATCGTCACCTCCGCCGCCGCGCACCGCGAGCTGGTCGAATGGCTGGCGGCGCACCGCAAGGAATACTGGACCGACACTTTCCTGAACCTGATGCGCCACGTGCGCCGCCAGCAGGCCGCATCCCGCACATCCGCCGCAGCCGCCGACAGGACGCCATGACATTCATCGCCACGCTTGCCACGCACGCCATCGCCATCGCCATCGCCATCGCGGCCGCCGCACCGGCGCGCGCGGCCGATGTCCCGCAGCCGCCCGCGCAGCCGCCCGGCTGGGTGCTGGACTGGCACGACGAGTTCGACGGCCCGCAGCTGGACCGTACCAAATGGGTCGCCGAGACCGGCGGCCACGGCTGGGGCAACCGCGAACGCCAGTACTACACCGACCGGCCGGACAACCTGCGCGTGGACGGCGGGATGCTGGTGATCGAAGCGCGCCGCGAAGCCTACGGCGGCAGCGCCTATACCTCCGCGCGGATCAAGACGGCCGGCCTGGTCGAGCGCACCTACGGCCGCTACGAGGCGCGCATCCGGATCCCGCGCGGGCAGGGCATCTGGCCGGCATTCTGGATGCTGGGCACCGATCCGGGCAAGGCCGGCTGGCCGCGCCTGGGCGAGATCGACATCATGGAAAACATCGGCAAGGAGCCGGATACCGTGCATGGCACCGTGCACGGCCCCGGCTACTCGGGCGACAAGGCGTTCGGGCGGCCGCAGCAACTGGAAGCCGGCGCCTATGCCGACGATTTCCACGTCTACGCCGTCGAATGGGAGCCGGGCGAGATCCGCTGGTACCGCGACGGCATCCCGTACCACACGGCGCGCCCCGATACGGTGCCGGGCGACTGGGTGTTCGAGCACCCGTTCTACGTGCTCCTCAACCTGGCCGTCGGCGGCTACTGGCCGGGCGACCAGGACGAGACCACCGTGCTGCCGCAGCGCATGCTGGTCGACTACGTGCGCGTGTACAAGCGGACGCCTTGACGCCGGGGCTTCGCATTCCGGGCCGGTCCGTGGCATGATGCCGGGTCGTGGCGCCCCATGGTGGCGGCGCCGGTCGAATCCAGGGAGGCGGGCATGAAGATGGTGCGATGGGCGGTGGCGGGGCTGGTGGCGGCGCAGCTTGGCGGATGCACGCCGCCCCGGCGGCCGGCCCTTGCCCTGAACGACAACGAGATCCAGCGCGTGATGCGGCGCGAGCAGGTGCAGGGCCTGGCCATCGCGACGGTGGAAAACGGCAAGGTCGGCCAGGTGCGCGCCTTCGGCACCCGCAACGCCGCCCTCGGCCTGCCGCTCACGCCCGATACCGTCATGTACGGCGCCTCGCTGACCAAGGCCGCCTTCAGCTACATGCTGCTGACGATGGCCGACGAGGGCCTGCTCGACATCGACGCGCCGCTGGAGCGATTGCTGCCCCAGTTGCCCGGCTACCGCGACAAGCCCTTCGATTTCTCCGACCTGGCCGGGGATCCGCGCTGGCGCGCCATCACCCCGCGCATGCTGATGATGCACAGCGGCGGCTTCGCCAACTTCCGCTGGCTGGAACCGGACGGGCGCCTGCGCATCCACTTCGACCCCGGCAGCCGCTACGCCTATTCGGGCGAAGGCTTCTATATCCTGCAGACGATCGTCGAGCGCGGCCTCGGGCGCGACATCACGGTCGAGATGCAGCGGCGCGTGTTCGACCGCTTCGGCATGAAGCACACCAGCATGACCTGGCGCCCGGAATTCGCCGACAACGCGGCCGAGGGCTATGCCTTCGACGGCAGCGTGCAGGCGCACGACCGGCGCCTGCGGCCGCGCGCGGCCGGCTCGATGGACACGACCATCGCCGACCAGGCGCGCATGTGGGCCGGCATCGTGCGCGGCGACGGCCTGCGCCCGGACACGCGCGCCGCCTTCGCCACCGCGGCGCTGCCGATCGAGTCGGCGCACCAGTTCCCCACGCTGGATGGTGGCGAGGCGGCCTGGCCGCAGAAACTGGGCGCCGGCCTGGGCGTGGTGGTGTTCGAGGACCGCAGCGGCCCGGCGTTCTTCAAGAGCGGCCACGACGACTGGACCGGCAACATGGCGATCTGCCTGGAAGCGGGCCAGCGCTGCGTCGTCATGCTCTCCAACGACGTGCGTGCCGAGCGCCTGTTCCCGGAACTGGCGCGGCTGGCGCTGGGGCAGACCGACATGCCGTGGGGCTGGAACTACGACTGGTACCAGGAGCCCTGAGCAGCGGCGAACGATTCGCACCAGGTGTTGCCACAGCTTAAGTGTTGCTCCAGCGCACATCGTGACAAACCGTGTATTTTGCGCGGCCACCGTTCTGTTACGCTGGGTCCCCTAGCGACTTTCCGAGGACGAGGTTCCCGATGATGACGGCACAATCCACCACGCTGCGCGACGCGATCGCCAACCTGTCCGCCATGCCGGACGACGCCACCCTGTTCGTCGAGCGCATCGGCGGCGCCTTCCTGCCGTCGTCGCAGGCCAGCGCCGTGGTGCTGAGCGACGAGGAACTGGAGCTGCCGCTGGCCGCCATCGCGGCGTCCCGCGCCGGCGGCAAGGATTATTTCCTCGAATCCTTCGTCATCGCCGAGCTGCTGGAAGCCTGCGTGCAGGGTGCGCAGGGCGACGGCCCGGCGCTCGACGAGTTCGTGGCGCGCGTGATCGACTACGCCGAGCACGATGCCTGATGCGGCCGCGGCGCGCCTGCGCCGTTCGCTGCTGGCAGGCGCCGCCGGCGCCTGCCTGAGCGGCTGCTATACCGTGAACGACGCGCGCTTTTCCGCCCACGTGCAGTCGCTGGTGGCGGCGGGCATGCCGTTCGCGGCCGCCGTGCGGCGCCTGGAAGACGACGGCTTCGCCTGCGACCCGCGCGGCGGCACCAACGTCCTCAGCTGCGCGCGCACGCAGCGCGGGCTGCTGTCCTGTTCCTGCGTGGAGCGGGTCGACCTGGTGCCGGGGCACGGCCATGCCTCGGTCGAGCGGGTCGAGGTGGCGCCCATCGTGTGCGCCGGACCCGCGTAGAAACGGCGATCAGCGCGCCGTCTTGAGCATCGACGGGTAGCCGACGTCCTCGGTGGCCTTTTTCAGGTCGGCCACGGTGGCGCGCGCGTCGTCGTAGACGATCACGGCTTCGCGCTTCTCGTAGCTGACCTTGACCTTCGACACGCCCGGCACCTTGTTCAGGGCGGCCTTGATCGTGATCGGGCAGGTGGCGCAATCCATGGTCGGCACGTTCAGCGCGACCGTCTGGGTCTTGGCGGCGGCCGGTTGCGGGGCGCCGATGGCCAGTGCGACGGCCAGCGCGGCGGCGATGGGCGGGATGCGGATGGGGTTCATGACGGAATTCCTCGGTCAGTAGAACAGCGGGGCGATCAGCGGAAAGCCCAGCAGCAGGGCGGCGAACACGGCGCAGGCCAGCCAGGCGCGGCGCATCAGCGGGCGCGTGACGGCGCAGGAACCGTCGGCCGCCGTGCAGTAACGCGCCGGCCGCAGCACGAGCCAGCCGGACCAGGCCAGCGCGCCCAGCGCCAGCGCCATCGCGTACGGCGTCACCGGCGCCAGCGCCTGCAGGCCGGCCATCCAGGCCCCGGTGATCCCGACCAGCACCAGCACCAGCGGCAGCACGCAGCAGGTCGAGGCCAGCAGCGTGGCCGCGACGGCGAGCGCCATCAGCCGGCCCGGCCTGCGCTCGGCGCCGGCAGCGGCGCGGCCGTTTGCGGGAGCGGTCGGGACGGTCATCCGGGCCTCAGAGCGCGCGCGAGGTGATGACGTACTTGAAGGCGTCGGGATTCAGCGAGTCGTACGGCTCGCCGTTGCTCTCGGCCTGCGGGTACATCAGGAAGCCGACCTGCTTGATGGCCTTCGCATCCTGCAGGCGTACGTCGTGGGCGAAGTTGTAGCCCATCCAGTTGCCTTCCCAGCCGCCGAACAGCGCCTTGCGCACCGGCAGGACGATCGGGTGGTCGGCATCCTTGATCCATTCGCTGGTTTCCTGGCGCATCACCTTGGCCACGTCGGCCGGGTCCATCGCGACCCAGCCGTGGCGCTTCAGCCAGACCTCGGCGCGGCAGTGCTGGGCGCCCTGCAGCGCCGCCGGCTTGCCGCCCAGTTCCTTGTAGGGGAAGGCGCTCGGCGCCACGCGGATGCCGTAGACGTCGCGCGCCGGCAGGCCGACGGCGCGGCACAGGCCCACGAACAGGCCGTTCAGGTCGGCGCACTTGCCGCTCAGGTTGGCGGTTTCCAGCATGGTCTTGATGTCGCCGATGCCGCAGCCCTTGACCTTCGGCTCGCGGAAGGTATTCAGCACGATCCAGTCGTAGATGCGCTGGGCCTTGTCCTCGTCGGTGCGGGCGCCGGCGACGATCTGGTTGGCGGTCTTGAGCACGATGCCGTCGAGCGGCATCAGGTCGGTCGGGCGCAGCCACAGGGCCAGGTCTTCCTTCGTGGCGCCGTCCGGGGTGGACGCCTTCCAGTTCTGGGCGCGGTCGCGGGTCTGGATGCGCGACACGACTTCCAGCGCCGGCACCACGCCGGCGTCGAACTGGGCCACCAGGTACTTGGCGCCGTAGCGCGCGTCGGTCGCGACCTTCATCGAGCGGGCGTTGCCGGTCCAGTTGTTGGACAGCGTGCGCTGCCATTCGGTGTCGATCGACGGCAGCGGCACCCACACGGTCGAGGTGCCGGCCGGGTTCTGCAGGTTCACTTTGGTGACCACCTCGTAGCCCTTCCAGTCGCCCGGACGCGGTTCGAAGCGGCGCGCCGGTTCCTGGGCCAGCGCGGCGCGCGGCAGCGCGCCGGCCAGCAGGGCGCCGCCGGCGGCCTTGAGCAGGGAGCGGCGCAGGGTGGTCGTTTTGGTGTCTTGCATGTCAGGTAATCCCTTTGTTGTCGATATTGGATGGGTGATTCAATGGTGGGCGCCGTCCGGCTCGGCCAGCAGCGCGTCGATGGCCCGGCCCAGCCGGGTGTCGTCCGGCGGGATCTCGCCCACCGTGCGCCAGCGTGCGCGGCCCTGGCGGTCGACCAGGACCGTCGCCGGCATCACGCCCGGACTCCACTGCGCGAACGCGGCGCCGTCGCGGTCGCGCAGCACCGGATACGGGATGGGCTGCGCGCCGCTGAAGGCGCGGATGGCCGGCAGGCCTTCCTTGTAGTTGACGCCGACGACGGCCAGGCCGTTCCTGCGGGACAGCGCGGCCAGCACGGGCAGCTCGGCCACGCACGGGCCGCACCAGCTGGCCCAGAAGTTCACGACGACGACCTGGCCGCGCAACTGCGCCAGCGTCCAGGGCTTGCCGTCGAGGTCCGCCAGTTCCAGCGCGGGGGTGGCCTGGGCGGCCGGCCAGGGGCGCAGGACGACGTCCTTCGCCGCGGCCGGCACGGCCGCGCCCAAGGCCGCGGCCAGCAGCATGGCCGGGGCGCCCACGCGCGGCAGCGGCTTGTTCGGATGCATCGTCGGATCGTAAGGTAGCGGGACCATGAAGGACGCCATGATACCAGAGCGGCGGGCGCCGTGCCGGGCATGGCGCGACCCCTGCGGGAGCGACCGTCGCGCGTTTGTCGCATTGAACATACGCTTACAAATTGACACGGCCCGGGGCTTGCCAGCGATGCGGGCCGCCCATAGAGTATGTTGCACATGGCAGGCGCCGGTGCGGCGCCGAGGAGCAGCGAACGTGGAATATCCCCGCCCACAACTACGGCGCGCCGCCTGGCGCAGCCTGGACGGCCCCTGGCAGGCCATGCTCGACGACGAAGCCCGCCACGTCGAGCCGTCCGAGGTGCCGTTCGACCGCACCATCAACGTCCCCTATCCGCCGGAAGCGCGCGCCAGCGGCATCCACGACAACGGCTTCCGGCGCCGCGTCTGGTACCGCCGCGTGGTCCAGCTCGACCCGTCGATGACGCCCGGCCAGGGCGAGCGCCTGGTGCTGCACTTCGGCGCCGTCAACTACCGCGCGCGGGTCTGGATCAACGGCCGTTTCGCGTTCGAGCACGGCGGCGGGCACAGCCCGTTCGAGGTGGACGCCACCCGCTTCCTCGAAGGCTCCTGCCTCGAAGTCGCCGTGCAGGCCGACGACGACCCGCAGGACATGCACAAGGCGCGCGGCAAGATGGACTGGGAGCCGCAGCCGCACAAGATCTGGTATCCGCGCACCAGCGGCATCTGGCGCACCGTCTGGATCGAGAAGCTGCCGCGCTCCCACGTGACCCGGCTGCGCTGGACGGCCGACGTCGCCGCCTGGCAGGTGCGGCTCGACGCCGACGTCGCCCACGTGCCCGAGGGCGGCATGGCCAACGTCGTGCTGCGCCTGGGCGAGCGACTGCTCGTCAACGACCGTTGCCTGCTCACGGGCCCGCGGCTGTCGCGCATCTTCCAGCTGCCCGACCCGGGCATCGACGACGCGCGCGCGCTCTGGATGTGGAGCCCGGAAAGCCCGCAGCTGATCGAGGCCGAGATCGAGATCCGCGGCGCCGACGGCACGCCGATCGACAGCGTGCAGAGCTACACGGCGCTGCGCACCGTGGGCGTGCAGGGCGACCGCTTCACGCTGAACAGCCTCCCGTACTTCCTGCGCATGGTGCTCGACCAGGGCTACTGGCCCGACAGCCTCATGGTGGCTTCGAGCGACCAGTTGCGCCAGGACGTGCTGCTGATCAAGCGGCTCGGCTTCAACGGGGTGCGCAAGCACCAGAAGTCCGAGGACCCGCGCTGGCTGTACTGGTGCGACGTGCTGGGCCTGTGCGTGTGGGGCGAGATGCCGTCGGCCTACGGCTTTTCCAGCCAGACCGTGCACGGCGTGCTCGAAGAGTGGAAGGAACTGGTCGAGCGCGACGTCTCGCATCCCTGCATCGTGGCCTGGGTGCCCACCAACGAATCATGGGGCGTGCCGGAACTGATGAACGATCCGCGCCAGGTCGACTTCGTGCGCGCCCTGTACCACATGACGCGTGCGCTGGACGGCAGCCGCCCGGTGGTCGGCAACGACGGCTGGGAGATGCCCTGCGGCGACTTCGTCTCGGTGCACGACTATGCCCAGGACCCGAACGTGCTGCTGGAGCGCTACGGCAGCCGGGCCGCCGTCGCCTACACGCTGGAGCACGTGCAGCCGGACCGGCGCCGCCTCGTCATCGACGGCTTCACGGGGCTGGGCAAGCCGCTGTTCCTGTCCGAGTTCGGCGGCATCGCGATGCTCGGGGCCGGCGCGGAACCGGGCTGGGGCTACTCGACGGTCCGCAGCGGCACGGCGCTGCTGGAACGCTACCAGGAACTGATGGCGGCGATCCACCGCTGCCACCCGCTGTCCGGCTTCTGCTACACCCAGCTGACCGACACCTTCCTCGAGAAGAACGGCCTGTTGACCGAGGCGCGCGTGCCCAAGGCGCCCGTCGACGCCCTGGCCAAGGCCACGCGCGGCCCCGACGCCCAGCGCCACGACTGGCACCTCGACCCGCTCGGCCATGCCCAGCGCTGGCTGGAACGGCGCGGCCCCGATTTCCCGCTCGAGTGGACGCGCGTCGGCGACACGGCGGAAGTGACAAGCCACCCCGGCGAGCGCCAGCCGGCGCCGGGCGACGAAGGGAAGCCGTCGGACCCGGTCCCGACCCCGCCGGCGCCGGCAGGGCCTCCCGGCTTCGAGCGGCGCGGGCGCGGCGCGTCGGGGGGACGCACGCGGCGCAGGGTGGCGTAGCGTGGCGCGGGCCA
>DAMAFT010000176.1:0-7984 GCA_031995805.1 Massilia sp. | reverse complement strand
CCGTAGTCGTTGGCGACATAGATGTCGGTCAGGGAGCCGTTGCGCGGGAAGTACAGGTCGGGGTCGCCGTCGCCGTCGAAGTCGACCATCTTCAGGGCGCTCAGCGCGACTCCCTGCAGGCCGTCGACCACCGTGCTCGATTGCGTCAGCACGCCGTTGTCGTTCACGAACAGGACCGGGGCGCCAGCCGCGCCCGAGCCGATGTGGCGCAACAGGTCCATGTCGCCGTCGCCGTCGAAGTCGGCCACCAGCGGTTGCGGCGACGACCCGGTCAGGTAGTCGGGGTAGGGCGACGGCATGATGCGCACGTACGTCAGCCCCGCCGCACCAAGCGCGCCTTCCAGCGTCGCCAGCGCCGCCGCCGGCACCGCGCTGGCGGCGTCGATCGCGCCCGCCTGGTATTCCAGCGTCCAGTTGCCGCCCAGCGCGGCATTGCTGCTCCTGTCGGCCGATGCGGCGACGTCGGCGCCGGTGGCCGCCGCCAGCGCGTCGACGAATGCGCGGCCGGCGTCCGAGGCGGCGATGTCGCAGCCGTACAACAGCAGGTCGGCGCCCGGCGCCAGCGCGGCGCGCAGCGCGGATAGCTGTTCCCCGAACGCACCGATGCCGTCGATGCCCAGGCGCGTGCTGCCCAGCGCCAGCACGCCGTCGGCGCCGTGGCCGACGATGCTCAGCGCGGCGATGCCCGTGCGATCCGCCAGCGCCGCGGCGAGCTGGGAGAAACCGTCGCTGCCGCTGTCGATGAAGATGGTTTCGACGCCGGCGGGCAGGGCGGCGGCCAGGGCAGCGTAGCCGTGGACGGCGCGGTCGATGACGACGATGCGGGCGTGCGTCGTCATGGCGGTGGCAGTGGCGGTACTGCCCGCCGGCGTGGAAGTGGAAGTCATTGCAGGTATGAACGATGGAAAAGATTTCGAACTGTAATTTGTAACATGTTTTTAGGCAACACTTATGAGTAAAAGACGGCAGCTTGGTGATCCGTCCAGCGCGGTCCCCTCCACCGGATGCGAGGCAGCGTGCACGTGCCGGGAGCGGCAGGTCATGCACCGGTTTGGTACAATTTCGCCCTTTTTTGGTGAAACCCGTCGCCTGAGCGGCATAGCGCAGCATGAATCTCCTGTTATTCGCCATCGCCTTCTGCGCCGGCATTGCCGTCTCGTTCCAGGCCGCCATCAACAGCCAGATGGCCGCCGCCGTGGGCGCCAACTCGGTCGTCGCGGCCCTGGTATCCTTCCTGTGCGGCACGGTCGCGCTGGCCGTGCTGGCATGCGCGCGCGGCGGCCTGCCGGACGCGCTGGCGGCGCTGCCGCAACAGCCGTTGTGGAAGTTTTCCGGCGGCTTCCTGGGGGCCGCCTTCATCTTTTGCACCGTCGTGCTGGTGCCGCGCATCGGCCTGCTGAACATGGTCGTGCTGGTCGTCGCCGGCCAGTTGCTGACGTCGATGGCGATCGACCACTTCGGCCTGATCAACGTCGCCATGCGCAAGGTGTCGCCGCTGCGGCTGGCGGGCGCCGCCGTGATGATCGCGGGTGTGGCGCTGGCGCTGTTCGGCGACCGCATCGCGGCGGCGCTGCAACGGTGAGAGGCGCACCGGCGCCCGCGACAAAAAAATATCTTGCTGAGTGGAACTTTGCTCGGATGACGGTTTTATAATGAATCTTTCGCGTTCGTCCTCCAAAGCGCCGATGGAACACCACCAGTCCTCGCAGATTCCCACCCTGTCCTATATCGAGAACGAAGACCATCCGGTATTCGGCACCCTGGTCGAGCAGATCCTGCACCTGCTGAACTCGAAACTGGTGTTCTCGGACGTCATCATCCACCAGAACAGCCCGCTGATGCTGCGCCAGCCGAAGGGCCTGGTGGCGGTGACGGATTCGCCGATCACCAAGGAAGAGCTGGAAGAATTCTTCGACGTGATCGAGCCCAACTGGGCCGAGCGCATCGGCGAACGCGCCTTCGACCGCTCGATCGACCTGCACACGGCGCGCATCCGCGCCAACTGCTTCCGCTTCCAGGGCCGCAAGCGCCTGGGCTGCGTGATCCGCCGCTTCCCCAAGGAGCCGCTGCCGCTGGCCGGCCTGGGGCTGCACGCCGACGAGCTCGAATTCGCCCGCCTGACCAGCGGCCTGGTGCTGATCATCGGCGACACCTGCCAGGGCAAGTCGACCACCATCGCCTCGATGCTGGACGAGATCAACCGCACGCGTTCCGGCCACATCATCACCATCGAGGACCCGGTCGAGACCCTGATCCCGCAGCGCAAGTGCATCGTCACCCAGCGCGAGGTGGGCGAGGACGGCGACGTCGGCAGCTACTACCTGGGCGCGCTGGATGCGTTGCGCGAGCGCCCCGACGTGATCGTCATCGGCGAGATCCGCGACGCCCAGACGGCGCAGGAGGCGCTGGCGCTGGCGGAATCCGGCCCGCTGGTGCTGGCCACGCTGCACGCGCGCTCGACCGAACTGGGGCTGCAGAAGATGCTGCGCCTGCTCGGCAACGTCGACGCCCAGGCCCAGGCGCTGGCGCACGCCCTGCGGGGCGTGCTGTGCCAGGCGCTGCTGCCGTCCCGGCAGGGCAACCGCTACCACCTCGCCACCGAGTGCCTGAGCGTGAATCCCGCCATCGCCGAGATGATCGGGCAGGGCGACCTGGGCGCCATCCGCGCCCACATGAACGCCGGGCGCGGGCCGGGCTGCCACACGATGAACAGCGTGCTCGAGGCGCTGCTGGCCGCCCACAAGGTCGGCGTCGACGAGGCGCGGGCGGCGACGACCGACCGCATCGGTTTCGCCGAGATGGTGTGAAAGGAAAGGACACGCAATGATCGCATTCCGGGATTTCGTGGCGAAACATGACGTCGACGGCATCGACGGCGCCCTGGTGGCCGCCAACGACTGGCTGCTGCGCACGGGCGTGCGGCCGCTGAACGTGGAGACCATCCGTACCCACGCGCGCGGCAGCGTCGGCGTCGATGCCGTCGAGCGCGGGGTGCGCGTGTGGTACGAGGTGGCGCAGCGCGGTCCCGAGCCGGGGGGCTGAAGCGGGCGCGCGGCGCTCGTACGGGTCGGTACCGGCGCCGCGCCGGCACTGGTATGATCGGCGTCCACCCGCCCACGTCCATGCAGACTGCCCGCCCTTGAACGACACCGCGGCCATCGTTCCCTTCGGCCTGCGCCGCGACCTGCCGCGCTGGCGCCACCTTGTCACGCCCGCCTGGGTCGCCGCGCTCGTGGCCGGCGCGCCCGTCGTCGCGGCGCCGGCCGGTGCCTGGCGCCTGTTCGAGGTGGGTTGCGGCGCCGTCGACGCCTTCGTGGACGGCCACCTTCCCGGCGCCGGCTACCTCGACACCGCCGAACTGGAAGGTGGCCCGCTGTGGAACAAGGTGCCGGATCCCGCGCTGGAGCGGGTCCTGCTCGCCCACGGCATCCGCCACGACGTCACCGTGGTGCTGGCCGGGCGCCATCCGCTGGCCGCCGCGCGCGCCGCCCACCTGCTGCTGTATGCGGGCGTCGCCGACGTGCGCCTGCTCGACGGCGGCGTGGCCGCCTGGATCCGGGCCGGGCTGGCGCTGGAGCGGGGCCCGCCGCGGCGCTGGCCCGCGGCCGGCGCGTTCGGCGCGCCGTTTCCCGCGCGGCCCGACTACCTGTTCGACATGGCGCGCACGCGCGGCCTGCTGGCGCGGGGCGATGGCACGCTGGTCAGCATCCGCACCTGGAACGAATTCACCGGCAGGACCTCGGGCTACAGCTACATCGCGGTCCGCGGCGACATTCCCGGCGCCCTGTGGGGCCGTGCCGGCGAGGGCGACGACGTGAACAGCATGAGCGCCTTCCACGATGCCGGCGGGCGCATGAAGCCGGCGGCGGAGATTCTCTCGATGTGGCAGGCTGGCGGCATCCGGCCCGGGCGCCCTGTGGTCTTTTATTGCGGCACCGGCTGGCGCGCATCGCTGGCGTTCTTCTACGCCTGGCTGATGGGCTGGGAACGCATCGCGGTGTACGACGGCGGTTGGTGCGAATGGAGCCGCGACGGCGCCAACCCGGTGCTGTGCCGGATGGCGCAGGACCTGTCTCCGGACAGGGGCGCGCCGCGCCGGCATGGGCGATGCTCTGGATGACACCAACGGGAGTAAAAATGAGGAACGACTGTCAGCATTTTCACGAAGTCTCTGCCCGCGCCGGCAATACCGACGGCTGCGAGGAATGCCTGCGCACGGGCGACACCTGGGTGCACCTGCGCGTGTGCCTGTCCTGCGGCCACGTCGGCTGCTGCGACGATTCGAAGAACAAGCACGCCACCCGCCATTTCCATGCGACCGGTCATCCGGTCATCCGCTCCGGCGAGCCGGGCGAGACCTGGGGCTGGTGCTACGTCGACCGGGTCGTCAAGGACCCGGCCACGCCGCCGGCATAGCTCTCGGCACGCGCCGGCGCGCCCGGGCCGGGTGCTGGCGCGCGTTCGCAGGGTTTGTGCCCAGCAGCGCCGCGCCCGGTTCGGCGCGCCGCGGCAGGCCGTCCTCGGGCGGGGCGCGGGCCGCGGCGGGCGCCGCCGCATGTGCCGCAATTTCCATGCCCGCTTGGCAAACATCGCGCCGCGATCCGACTCCACCCCGAGAGGACCGTGATGACCCCGAATGTTCCCCGTGGACTGGGCCTGGTGCCCACCGTCGTCGAACAGGCCGGGCGCGGCGAACGCGCCTTCGACATCGATTCGCGCCTGCTGCAGAACGCGTGATCTTCCTGGCGGGCGAGGTGGCCGAGCAGGCGGCCAAGCTGCTCGTCGCCCAACTGCTGTTCCTGGAGTCGGACAACCCGAGCGCACCGGGCAGGCGCTGGCGCGGATCGAGAAGGATTCCGACCGCGACCACGACATGCCGGCCCGCGAGGGCGGGGAATGCGGCCTGGCCGACCGGCTGCCGGCGGTGCGCGGGGGCGCCTGCGATGCCCGTCCGGGCGTCAGTCCAGCGGCACCGCGCGGTAGCGGTTCACCTGGGCCGGCGTGACGGCGCCCGCCGCATTGCCCCAGCTGGTGCGCACGTAGGTGACCACCGCCGCCACCTCGGCGTCGCTCAGCACCGGGCTGTAGGGCGGCATGCCATAGGGACGCGGATTGCCGGCGGTGGCCGGCGCGAAGCCGCCGTTCAGGACGATGCGGATGGCGTTCACCGGCTCGGCCATCGTCAGCGCGCGGTTGCCCGCCAGCGGCGGGTAGGCCGGCTTGCCGCCCGCCGCGGCACCGCGGCCGCCGGCGCCGTGGCAGTCGGCGCAGTGCGTTTCGTACAGCACCTTGCCGAGCTTGAGCGTGTCTTCCGGCGGCGGCGCGGCCGGCGGCGGGCGGCGGCCGTCGGGCGGCAGCGATTTCAGGTAGACGGCCATCGCGCCGACGTCGGCCTCGCTCAGGTGCTGCAGGCTGCGGCGCACCACTTCCGCCATCGGCCCGAACACGGCCCCCTGCGGCGACACACCGGTACGCAGCAATTGCACGATGTGCCCGGTCTCCCATTGGCCGACCCCGGCTTCGACGTCCGAGGTGAGCGACGGTGCATACCAGCCGGCGACGGGAATCAGGCCGCCGGACAGCGCCTTGCGGGTGGCGCCCATGTGGCTGCGCTCGCTGTGGCAGGCGCCGCAGTGGCCCAGGCCCTCGACCAGGTAGGCGCCGCGGTTCCAGTCGGGCGAACGGCCCGGATCCGCCTGCTGCACGCCGGGCTTGAAGTACAGCAGGCGCCAGCCGGCCAGCGCGGCCTGGCGGTCGTAGGGGAAGCGCAGCGCATGCGGCTGGCTGGCCTGGCGCACCGGCGCCACGCTGCGCAGGTAGGCGTACAGGGCGTCGGCGTCGGCGCGCGTGACCTTCGTGTAGTTCGGATAGGGGAAGGCCGGGTACAGCAGGCGGCCGCCGGGCGCGACGCCGTTGTGCAGCGCGTGCCAGAAATCGTCGGCGCTCCAGGCGCCGATGCCGGTCTGCGCGTCCGGCGTGATGTTGGGCGCGACCAGGCGGCCGAACGGCGTGTCGATGGGGCGCCCGCCCGCGTACTCGGCGCCGCCGCGCGCCGTGTGGCAGGCCATGCAGTCGCCGGCGCGGGCCAGGTAGGCGCCGCGCGCGATGTTCTCCGGGGTGGCGGCCCAGGCGGCGGGTGAACTCGCCGGGATGAATTCGGCGCGCGGCCAGGCCAGCGCGATCGCGGCGGCGGCGAGCGCGGCGAGTGCGCCGAGGGTAAGCAGGGCGCGGCGCTTCATGGCTTGTCCTCCGGCGCGTTGCCGCAGGCCAGCGGCAGCGGATGGGGCGCGGCCGGCATCGGGCCGGGATCGGCCGGCGCCGGCTCGCTGGCGAGCCAGCCAGAGATCGCCGCCACGTCGGACAGGCTCAGGCGCGCGGCGATCGTGGCCATGCAGTCGGGCGCATGGGCGCGCCGGGTGCCGTTGCGCCAGGCGCCGAACTGGGCGTTGATGTAGTCGCGAGGCAGGCCCAGCAGGCCGGGAATCGCCGGCAGCGCGCCGGTCAGGCGTTCGCCGTGGCAGGCGACGCAGGCCGGCACCTTGCGCGCCGGATCGCCCTGCATGACGAGCCGGCGTCCCCGTTCGATCTCGGCGGCGGGGACGCTGGCGCGCGCCAGCAGCGGCGCGGGCAGGTGCTGGCCGGCGAAATAGCCGGCGATCTCGCGCAGGTAGTCGTCCGACAGGTGGTCGACCATCCAGGTCATCAGCGGGTATTGCCTGCGTCCGTCGCGGAAGTTGACCAGCTGGTTGTACAGGTAGCCGGCCGGCTTGCCGGCGATGCGCGGGTAGTAGCGGCGCTCGCCGGCCGCACCCGCCGCGCCCGCGGCGGCGTCGATGGCCGGCGGCGCGGACGGGCCGCCGTGGCAGGACGCGCAGGCGGCCAGGCGCTGCGCCAGCGTGTCGGGCACGGCGGCGGCCGGCTGGGCGGCGGCCGGCGGCAGGCAACCGTATAGCGAAGCGGCGAAAAAGAGCGAAACGCGCATGATCTTCCTATAAGCAGGAAAAAACCTTACAGCAACATCATACCGCGATGCTGTAATTTATACGCAATGTTTTATTTATTGCAATGCGTGTGCAGGCGGCGGCTAGCGCACGTCCTGGTAGGTGCGCAGATGGGCGAGCAGGGCGGCGATCTCGCGTTCGTCGCCGATACCCCAGAAGCGCATCTTCGTGCCGGGCACCACGTCGTGCGGCGCGCGCAGGAAGGCGGCCAGGGTGGCGTCGTTCCACACGATGCCCGAGCGCTTCATGGCATCGGAATAGGCATAGTCGGCGGTGGCGCCGGCGCGCCGGCCGAACAGGCCGTTCAGTTGCGGGCCGAAGGCGCCGCTGGCGCCGGGGCCGACGGCGTGGCACGACGCGCATTTCTTGAAGGCGACGGCGCCGTCGACAGGCGTGGAAGCGGAGCGGGAGCAGGCTTGCAGGGCAAGGAGAAGCAGCAGGATGAACAGGCGCGGCAGATGCATGGACGCCATTATAAAGCGCATGGCGGGCATGCCACTACCTCGGACTCCGGGGGCGGCGCCCTTTGAACACCAACACCGGGCTCCGACCCCTACGGCTGTGCGGCGCGCCTGGGACCGCCCGCGACGGGCTTCGGCGGCAGCGGCGGCGGCGGATTGGCGCGCCAGTGGCGGTAGACGCGCAGGGCGACGTGGGCGTCGTCGGCCGCATACTGGATCTGCTTGTCGGACAGGCGCGGCAGCGCCCAGTTGGTGGTGGTGATCTTGCGCGACTTCTGCAGGCGCTTGCCGAAGAAGCGCGCCACCGCCGTCTTCGCGCCCCAGGCATTGCGTTCGCCGCGGCGCAGCGCGGTGGCCAGGTCGACCACGTTGCGCGTGTCGATGCCGAGCTTGGCGCGCAGGCGGCGCAGGTCGTCGCCGAGGCCGAAGCCGGCCTTCAGGATCGCGGGCGATTCCAGCACCGCGCGCAATACCTCGAGGCCGGGGACCGGCCGCGCCGGGTCGGTCGTCGCGCCGATCTGG
>DAMAFT010000175.1:0-8044 GCA_031995805.1 Massilia sp. | reverse complement strand
ACCAGCGCAGCCATGCGCACGGCCAGGGCTGGACCGACCTGAACTTCCTGGTGCCGGAGCTGACGGCGCGCCTGGACTACACCAAGGGCCCCTACTCGGCGCGCAACGGCGACTTCGCCTCGGCCGGCAGCGCCGCGGTGACGTACGCGAACCGCCTGGTGCGCAACGTCGCCACCCTCAGCGGCGGCCAGAACGGCTACGGGCGCGCGGCGCTGGCCGGCTCGGTCGACGCACTGGACGGCGCCCTCACCTATGCGCTGGAAGGCATGCACAACGACGGCCCGTTCACGCGCGGCGACAACTACCGCAAGCAGAACGCCGTGCTGCGCTACAGCCGCGGCTATGCCAACAACGGCTGGACCGTCACGGCGATGGCCTACCACGGCAAGTGGAACGCGACCGACCAGATTCCCCGGCGCGCGGTGGACGACGGCAGCATCGACCGCTTCGGCCTGGTCGATCCGAGCGACGGCGGCGAGGCCCGCCGCTACAGCCTGTCGGGCGTCTGGCGCCGCACCACGGCGGACAGCGCGTCGAAGGTGAATGCCTACGTGATCCGCAACCAGCTCGATTTGTGGTCGAACTTCACCTACTTCATGGACGATCCGGTGAACGGCGACCAGTTCGCCCAGCCGGACCGGCGCGTCACCAGCGGCGTCAACGCCATCCACACCTGGCACGCGCACCGCGGCGACACCCTGACCTCCGACATCACCGTCGGCGCCCAGGCGCAGAACGACAACATCCAGAACGCCCTGCTGCACACGGCGGCGCGGCGCACGCTCGACGTCACGCGCCAGGACCACATCCGCGAGACCAGCTACGCGGCCTGGATCGAGAACGCGACGCGCTGGACGCAGTGGCTGCGCAGCACGGTGGGCCTGCGCGCCGACCGCTACGACTTCCGCGTGCGCGGCGACCGGCCGGAGAATGCGGGCAAGGCCGACGATGCCATCGTCAGCCCCTCGCTGAACGTCGCCTTCGGGCCGTGGCGCGACACCGAGCTGTACTTCAACTATGGCACGGGCTTCCACAGCAACGACGCGCGCGGCACCGTCGCGACCGTCGATCCGAAGACCGGCGAGGGTGTCGACCCCACGCCGGGCCTGGTGCGCTCGCGCGGCATGGAAGTCGGCCTGCGCACCGAGTTCATCCCGAAGAACCAGACCGCGATCTCGCTGTACCGCCTCGACTTCGATTCCGAGCTGACCTATATCGGCGACGCCGGCAATACCGAGGCGGGTCCGCCGAGCCGCCGCTACGGCATCGAGTTCTCGAACTACTACAAGCCGTTCAAGTGGCTGTCGGTGGACGTCGATGCCGCGTTCGCGCACGCCCGCTCGCGCGGCACACCAGGCGGCGAAGACCGCATCCCGGCCGCTGTCGAGGGCGTGGGCCAGCTGGCGCTGACGGTGAGCCAGCTGGGCCCCTGGGAAGGCGCGCTGCGCCTGCGCTGGTTCGGGCCGCGCCCGCTGGTGGAGGACAACAGCGTGCGCTCGAAGGCCAGCGCGACGCTGAACGGCCGCATCGGCTACCGCCTGGCGAAGGACCTGCGGCTGGAACTGGAAGGCTTCAATCTCGCCAACCGCAAGGTGTCCGCTATCGACTACTACTACGCCTCGCAGCTGCGCGGCGAGAGCGAGCCGCGCGAGGACATCCATTTCCATCCGATCGAATCGCGGTCGTTCCGGGCGACGCTGATCAAGAACTTCTGAGCCGCCCGCAAAAAGTGCTACGCTAACGGGATGACCACACCGCAACCTCCCTACACCGATCCCGCCCGCGTCGTCGACGCGCTGCGCGGCGACGGCTATGCCCTGCTGGCCCCGCACGACCTGGCCGCGCTGGCCGGCTGTTCCCTCGACGAGCTGCAGGCCCTCGTGCCGAGCTGGGACCACCTGGAACTCGACAACTACCTGAAGGACGGCGGACGCTACCGCCGGCGCCGCCATTCCTGCTTCGTCGACGACGGCGCCGCGCTCGTCCAGAGCCCGCACCGCGCGCACTGGCAGCCGGTGGAATACAACGCACTGCACGGCGGCATGCACCGCCTGTTCGTGCCGGTCGAGCCGGGCACCGTCGCCCGGCCGGCCTGGAACAAGCTGCTGCGCGCGCTGGGCGGCGTGTGCTCGCAGGCGAAGGGCAAGCAAACCTGGTACGTCGAAGCGCACCAGTTCCGGATCGACACCGCCGACGGCATCGGCCGCCCCACCCCGGAAGGCGCGCACCGCGACGGCGTCGACTTCGTGGCCGTGATCCTGATCGACCGCGCCAACATCAAGGGCGGCGAGTCGCGCGTGTTCGAGGCGAACGGCCCCAAGGGCCTGCGCTTCACCATGACCGAGCCCTGGACCCTGCTGCTGCTGGACGACGCGACCGTGATCCACGAGTCGACGCCGATCCAGCCGGTGGTGGACGGTGGCGGGCATCGCGATACGCTGGTGCTGACCTGGCGCGCAGGGGCGTTCCAGGGGGATGACGAGGAAGTGACGGGCGCCTGAGGCAAATCGGGTCCCTGCGAAGGCAGGCCCCCATCTCGTCGGCAAACCTGCAGGGCAAAAAAAAGCCCGCAACCTGCGTTGCGGGCCGAATCCAGGTTTTTCGGAGAAAAACTGGAGGAGACGGTTCCAATATATCCCTATTTTTTGTGCACTGCAATACCGTAGAACTACGTAGTCGGATTCTGTCGTATCATAGTGACATTCAAGAAGCGACGAGTTTGAACGAGAGTGCTTTTTGCGGCACTGCGGGAAAGACCTGGATCAGTTCCTTTTCGCTCAAAAGTAAATGTTCTTCCGCAATTTGTGCAAGCACCGAACGAAAATCGGTATTGACCGGCAAGTCGCGTCCTTCGTTCAGCGCGCCGTCCGCGACGCCTTCCCAGTCGCCATATACCTTCCCGCCGCGCACTTTTCCGCCCAATACCCACATGACATTGCCGTGGCCGTGATCGGTGCCGCCGTTGCCGTTCTCGCGCGCCGTGCGGCCGAATTCCGACATCACGACGACCACCGTGTCGTCGAACAGGGGGCCGAGGCGCTCGGCCAGCACGGCCAGGCCCTGGCCCAGCGGCGCCAGGCGGTTCGCGAGCTGGCCCGTGGCGGCGCCCTGCCCCGCATGGGTATCCCAGCCGCCCAGCGCGACGAAGGCGAGCTGGATGCGCGGGTCGTTGCGCATCAGGCCCGCCAGGCGCGCGGCATCGTCGGGGAAGCCGTTCGGCAGCGGCGCGCCGCGGTCGGCGGCCAGCATCTCCGGCGCCTCGGCCGCCTGCAGCACTTCCTTGTGGGCCGCCCGGCCATCGGCATAGGCGCGGCCGAAGCGCGGGTGGTCGCGGTACAGCTGGTCGAAGGCGGCGCCCAGCGCGGGCCGGTCGAGGACGTCCGGCTTGCCGGCGGCCGCGACGTTCGGCAGGTTGACCGCCGCCGCGCCGCCCGACAGGATGCGCGGCAGTACCGGGCCGATGCCCAGCAGGCGGCTCGGCGTCGAGGCGCCGGGCAGCGTCGCCACCAGGCGGTTCATCCAGCCGTCGGGGGTGGTCTTGCGGCCCGGCGTGGCCGATTCCATGTAGTCCTGGGCGTCGAAGTGGGAGCGCGTCGCGTCCGGCGAGCCGCTGGCGTGCACGAATGCCAGCGTCTTGTCGCGCCACAGCGGCTGCAGCGCGGCCAGCGCCGGATGCAGGCCGAAGTAGCCGTCCAGGTCGAGCGCGCCGCCGTCCATGCCGGGCAGCGCCAGGCCGATGGTCGGACGAAGGCGCAGGTAGTTCTCGTCGCCCACCGGCGCCACCACGTTCAGGCCGTCGACGGCGCCGCGCAGCATCACCACCACCAGCTTCCTGCGGGTAGGCGTGGCGCCCGCCGCCGCCCAGGCGTTCGACCCGAGCGGCAATGCCAGGCCGGCGCCGAGCGCCAGCGTATTCAGGAAATCCCTGCGTCGCATATGTTCTCCGAATGGACAGGTGATCGCGCGGTCAGCGCTGCATGAAGTCCGGACTGCCGAGCAGCATCGCCGCCTGCAGCTTGTCCGGATTGCGGCGCGCGGCGTCGAGGGTGCGCGCCGAGATCGCCGTCGCCAACGTGGCCTGCAGCGCGGCCGCGTCGAGCGGCGCCGCGGGGGATGCCGGCGCCATGCCTTGTGCCATGCCCTGCGCCGCCAGCGGCATCCGGCCCGACGCAAGCGCGGTGGCGAACGCGATGCGCCTGGTCAGTGCGTCCGGGTTCAGCCACGCGTCCTGCGTGTTCTTGTACCCGTCCGGCGTCTGGCAGCCGTACAGCGGCATGCCGAGCTGACTCATGGTGCTGACGAGCGGTCCCACGTTCGCCACCGGTACCGCGCTTGCCCTGGCTGCCGACACCACGAACTGGTACGGCGTCTTGAACTTCGCTCCCGCGCTGGCGGGGCGCATGAATTCGGGGCTGGAAAACAGCGTCTTCAACACCGTGCGGATGTCGCCGCCACTGGCCGTCCAGCTGGCCGCCATGCGCTCGACCAGGGCCGGCGGCGGGGTATCGGCGACGAAGTAGCGGGCCAGTTCCAGGCTGACGTGGTGCGCCGTGGACGGATGCACGGCCAGCACGTCCAGCGCCTGCTCGCCTTCGCGCCGGCCGGCCGGCGCGATGGTGCGCCCGAGCCAGGTCTTGCTGCCCTGGTCGTGGCGCTTGTCGTCGAAGCGGAAGGTTTCGCCCGTGCGCGCCAGGCGCCGCTGGTCGAAGGTCCAGCCGGTCAGCATGCGCGCCAGCTCGGTCACGTCGCGCTGCGTGTAGCCGCCGTCCGCGCCGAGCGTGTGCAGTTCCATCAGCTCGCGCGCATAGTTCTCGTTCAGGCCGGAAGCCTTGCCCTTCGCATCCGGGCGCGGCGCCGACGATACCGCGTTGTCGAGGTAGAACAGCATGGCCGGATGCATGGCCGTGGCGCCCAGCAGGTCGCGGAACGATCCCAGCGCGTACGGGCGGATCGCGTCGCGCTCGTAGCTCGACACCAATGCGCGCGTGATGCCCTTGCCGGAAAAGACGTTGAAATGGTTGAACCAGAAGTCGACCATGACTTCCTCGAGCTGGCGCGGGCTGTCGATCGCGCGCAGCAGGCGCGCCTCGGCCGCTTCGCGCGCGACCTGGGCCTGGCGCCGGCGGCGCGCCTGCTGCGCCTCCTCGCCGTCCATGCGCGCGTCCCGGCGCAATGCGAGGAACTCCGCCAGCGAGTCGCCGGCACTGCGGTTCACCGTCTCCAGCGCGTCCAGGCGCGCCTGCAGTTCCGGCGGCAGCGGGATCCGTTCGGGATGCAGCTGCTCGTCGATCCATGCCTGCACGCCCATGCCTTGCACGCGCTCGACGTCGCCGGGCCGCGGGCCGAAGGCCAGGCGGTTCAGCACGTGCACGGCCTGCCAGCCGGCTGCGGGCGCGGCCCCTGCCGCCGACTGCGGCAGCGGCGCGGCATGTGCCGGGCCCAGCACCGGCACGGCGGTGGCGGCGAGGCTGGCGAGGACGAGGACGGTGGCGCGGCGGATCACGATGGCATGCTCCTGGAAGTCAGGCCATTTAACCCCGGAAGGCCGAGCTTGACCAGCACCCGTACGGTGAAAGACGTAAGGATTTGTAAGCGTGCATACCGCAACGACTCACCTTCGTCCATACGCGGTAGGATATGGGCCACGCGGTTTGTTACACTGTAGAAGTTCCGATTCCTGCAGGGCATCCCTGCCCCATCGCCACCTTGTTCCGATCCATGACTCCAGCCCGCAACCGCATGCGGACCGCCCTGCCGGTCCTGTTCCTCGTCCTGGCCGGCAGCGCCGGCATCCTCGCCACCAGCCGCGCCGCCGCCGACAAGAAGGAAGCGCCGGCCCGTCCCGCGCTGACCGTCACCACGGCGCGCCCCGAAACCACGCGCCTGCCGCTGGGCCTGACGGCCAACGGCAACGTCGCCGCCTGGCAGGAAGCGGTCATCGGCAGCGAATCGAACGGCCTGCGCCTGCAGGAAGTGCGCGTCAACGTCGGCGACGTCGTCAAGAAAGGCCAGGTACTGGCCGTGTTCGACCCGGCCACCGTGAACGCCGACCTGGCCCAGGCCGACGCCGCCGTGCAGGAAGCCGAGGCCAACGCCGCCGCCGCCGCCGCGGATGCGAAACGCGCGCTGGCGCTGCAAAGCTCGGGCGCCCTGAGCGAGCAGCAGATCACCCAGTACCTCGCCACCGAACGCACCGCCAACGCGCGCGTGGCGTCGAGCAAGGCCGCGCGCGACCAGCAGCGCCTGCGCCTGAAGTACGCGCAGGTGGTGGCGCCGGACAGCGGCATCATCTCGGCGCGCAACGCCACCGTGGGCGCCGTGGCGGGCGTGGGCACGGAACTGTTCCGCATGATCCGCCAGGGCCGCCTGGAATGGCGCGCCGAGGTCACGGCGGCCGAGCTGCCGCGCGTCAAGCCGGGCCTGAAGGCCGTCATCAAGACCCCGTCCGGCGCCAGCGTCACGGGCACCGTGCGCACGGTGGCGCCGACCGTCGACGGCCAGAGCCGCGTGGCGCTGGTCTACGTCGACCTGCCGCCGGCGCTCGACGCCAACGCCCCGCTCAAGGCCGGCATGTTCGCCGGCGGCCAGTTCGCGCTGGGCGAGTCCGCGGCGCTGACGCTGCCGCAGCAGGCCATCGTCGTGCGCGACGGCTTCCCCTACGTGTTCCGCCTGAACCCCGACAGCCGCGTCAGCCAGGTCAAGGTGGCGACCGGACGCCGGCTGGGCGAGCGCATCGAGGTGGTCGGCGGCATCCAGGCCGACACGCCGGTCGTGACCAGCGGCGCCGGCTTCCTGAACGACGGCGACCTGGTGCGCAACGTCCCGGCAGCGGCGCCGGCGGCCGCCGCGGCTCCCGTGGCAAAGCGCTGAAGGCGGACCCGATGAATTTTTCCGCACTCTCGATCCGCAACCCGATCCCGGCGATCATGCTGTTCGCCCTGCTCACGCTGGCCGGCCTGCTGGCCTTCCATGCGAACAAGGTGCAGGACTTCCCGGACATCGAGCTGCCCATCGTCACCGTCAGCGCCACCCTCGACGGCGCCGCCCCGGCCCAGCTGGAGACCGAGGTCGCGCGCAAGATCGAGGACTCGGTCGCGACGCTGCAGGGCGTCAAGAACATCTACACCAAGGTGCTCGACGGCGTGGCTACCGTCACCGTCGAGTTCATCCTCGAGAAGGACCTGTCGGACGCCGTCAACGACGTGCGCGACGCCGTCGCGCGCGTGCGCGCCGACCTGCCCGCCGAGATGCGCGATCCGAGCGTCACCAAGACCACGACGGCCGGCCGCGTCGTCCTGACCTTCACGGCCGAGGCGGCGCAAAAGAACGGCAGGCCCGCGCTGGACCAGCCCGACCTGAGCTGGTTCGTCGACAACGCGGTGTCCAAGCGCCTGCTCAGCGTGCCGGGCGTGGGCGCCGTCAAGCGCGTCGGCGGCGTCTACCGCGAAGTGCGCATCGAACTCGACGCCGAGCGCATGGCAGCGCTGCGCGTGTCGGCGCTGGATGTCTCGCGCCAGATGCGCAACGTGCAGCGCGAGGAACCGGGCGGCCGCGGCGACGTCGGCGGCGCCGAACAGTCGGTGCGCACGCTGGCGACCGTGCAGACGGCGCAGGAACTGGCGGCCATGGACATCCCGCTGCCGGACGGCCGGCGCGTGCGCCTGGACGAGATCGCGAAGGTCAGCGACACCGTCGCCGAGCCGCGCGCCGTCGCCGAGCAGGACGGCCGGCCGGTGGTCGCCTTCGAGATCTTCCGCACCCGCGGCGCCGGCGAGATGGACGTCGCCAAGGGCGTGCGCGCGGCCGTCGCCGAGCTGCAGGCCAAGCACGGCAACGTGGTACTGCGCGAGACCATCGACAACGCCGCGCCGGTCGAGGAAAACTTCGACGCCTCGATGGAAATGCTGTACGAGGGCGCGGTACTGGCCGTGCTGGTGGTCTGGTGGTTCCTGCGCGACTGGCGCGCCACCGTGGTCGCCGCCGCCGCGATGCCGCTGTCCGTCATCCCGACCTTCCTCGGCCAGTACCTGTTCGGCTATACCCT
>DAMAFT010000174.1:0-8046 GCA_031995805.1 Massilia sp. | reverse complement strand
GGCCTGCGCGCCCAGATGATCATGCTCGCCGTCGGCGTGGCGCTGTTCTTCCCGGCGCTGGCCGCCGGCACGCTGTTCGGCACGCCGGTCAGGGGCCTGGTGTCGCCCGCCGGCACGTCGGTCGTCGTCGGCGCCTTCATCTTCGGCATCGGCATGCAGCTGGGCGGCGGCTGCGCTTCCGGCACCCTGTACACGGTGGGCGGCGGCAGCACGCGCATGGTGGTCACGCTGATCGCCTTCGTCGCCGGTTCGGTGATCGGCACGGCGCACATGCCGTTCTGGACGGCGCTGCCGCAACTCAAGCCGCTCTCGCTGGTGAACGAACTGGGCGTGGCGCCGGCGCTGGCGCTCAACTGGGCCGTGTTCGCGCTGGTGTACGCCGTCACCGTCAGGGTCGAGAAGCGCCGCCACGGCCGCCTGGTGGCCGCCCACGTGCAGCCGCCGCACGCGTCGCCCTGGCTGCACGGTCCGTGGCCGCTGGTGGCCGGCGCGCTGGCGCTGGTCGTGCTGAATTTCGCCACGCTGGCGCTGTCGGGCCGGCCGTGGGGCGTGACGTCCGCGTTCGCCCTGTGGGGCGCCAAGGCGGCCTCGCTGCTCGGCATCGATACCGCAAGCTGGACCTACTGGTCGACCAAGGCCAACGCCGCCGCGCTGGCCGCGCCGGTCTCGCACGACGTGACGTCGGTGATGGACATCGGCATCGTGCTGGGCGCGATGCTGGCGGCGGCGCTGGCCGGCCGCTGGGCGCCGGTGTGGCGCCTGCCGCTGCGCTCCCTCATCGCGGCCGTCGTCGGCGGACTGCTGCTGGGCTATGGCGCGCGCCTGGCCTACGGCTGCAATATCGGCGCCTACTTCAGCGGCATCGTCTCGGGCAGCCTGCACGGCTGGCTGTGGCTGCTGGCCGCCTTCTGCGGCAACGTCGCCGGCACCCGCCTGCGCCCACTGTTCGGCCTCGAGGTCGAGCGCCTCCGGCCCACGGCCTGCTGATGCCGCCAAGCGCGCCGGCTGGCGGCCGGCGCGCCCCTGTTTTCCCCGGCTGAGTCCAGCCGGGAACTTCCTTCCCAGCCCCCGCCGCCAGGCGGTCCCAGGCATCCCATCCGTATCGTGCAAGCCCCATTTCGCGGGCGGGCTATACTAATTTTGACAACATCGACGGCACCCGGCGTGCCGCGCCACCCCTTTGCCCAACGTGCCGAACCCGACTTCCCGCTATCGATGGCTGCACCGTTTTCCCGATCCGCCGTCCTGTACGTCAAGCTGGCCCTGCTGGGACTGCTCGGCCTGCTGGTCGCCGGGATCGCCCTGGCGCGCTGGGTCATGACGCCGGGCTACGGGACGATGGAGCCGGTCGAGCAGCCGATCGCGTTCAGCCACAAGCACCATGTGGGCGACGACGGCATCGACTGCCGCTACTGCCACACGTCGGTCGAGAAGTCGCGCTTCGCCGGCATGCCCTCGACCTCGATCTGCCTGAGCTGCCACTCGCAGCTGTTCCTCGACTCGCCCGCGCTGAAGCCGCTGCACGACAGCGCCCGCACGGGCAAGCCGATCCACTGGACGCGGGTACACGACCTGCCGGACTTCGTGTATTTCGAGCACGACATCCACGTGGCCAAGGGCGTGGCCTGCGTCGAGTGCCACGGCCGCGTCGACCAGATGCCGCTGACCTGGCGCACCGCCTCGCTCGAGATGCAATGGTGCCTGCGCTGCCACCGCGAGGCGCCGAAGCATGTGCGCCCGCTCAGCCAGGTGCTGTCGATGGAGCCGCAACAACCCCTGTCGGCGGACGAGGTGCGCCAGCTCCAGCGCCTGTACAAGCTGCGCGACGCCCAGTCCCTCACCAACTGCTCGACCTGCCACCGATGAAGCATCCCGGCCAGCGACCCGTGATCCCCCTCGTGCCCAGCCAGGATGCGTCCGGCGGCGAACAGGCGCGGCGCCGCTTCCTCAAGCTGATGGCGGCGTCGACGGCGCTGGCGGGCAGCGCCTGCACCGGACCGCCGAACGAGGCCATCGTGCCGTACGTGCGCATGCCCGAGCAGGACGTGCCGGGCCGGCCGCTGTTCTATGCCAGCGCCTTCGTGCGGCGCGGTTTCGCGCACGGCGTGCTGGTCGAGACGAACATGGGGCGCCCGACCAAGATCGAGGGCAATCCCGACCATCCGGTGTCCGGCGGCGCGACCGATGTCTTTACCCAGGCATCGATCCTGCAGATGTGGGACCCGGAACGCGCGCAGACCGTGCAGCAGGGCGGCCAGATCGCCAGCTGGGCCGCGTTCGAGGCGGCGCTGGAGGCGCGCCGCGCATCCTGGAATGCGGACGGCGGCGCCGGCCTGCGCATCCTCGCCGGCCCCACCACGTCGCCCACGCTGGCAGCCCAACTGGGCGCCGTGCTGGAACGCTGGCCGCAGGCGCGCTGGCACAGCTGGGATCCGCTGCACGACGACGGCGCCGCAGTGGCGGCGCGCCTGGCGTTCGGGCGGCCGCTGGATACGCTGTGGCGCCTGGACGACGTGGCCGTGCTGCTGGTGCTGGACGCCGACCCGCTCGGCAGCGGACCGGCCGGCCTGCTGCACGCGCGCACCTGGGCCGGCAAGCGCCGCTTCGGCGCCGATCCGGGCGCGAGCCGCCTGTACGCACTGGAATCGACGCCGACGCTGACCGGCGCCCATGCCGACGAACGGCTGGCGCGCGCGCCGCGCGAGATCGAGGCGGCGCTGTGGCGCATCGCCGCCCGCCTGGGCATCGGGGCCGACGCCGGCCGCGCGCCGGACGCAACGGGCGAACGCTGGGAAGCGGCGGTAGCAAGCGCGCTGCTGCGCGCGCGCGGCCGGGCGCTGGTGATCGCCGGACCCACGCTGAGTCCCGCCAGCCGCGCCCTGGCCCACCTGGTCAACCAGCATCTCGGCGCCGCCGGCACGGCGGCCGTGCAGGTGGAGCCGCTGCTGGCCGGCGCGCCCGACCACGCCGCCGGGCTCGCGCAACTGGCGGCCGACATGCACGCGGGCCGCGTCGACACCCTGCTCATGCTGGACACGAATCCCGTCTACACGGCGCCCGCCGACCTGGAGTTCGCGAAGGCGCTCGCGCGCGTGCCCCTGAGCGCCCAACTCGGCCTGTACCGCGACGAGACCGGGCGCGCCGCCGGCTGGCACCTGCCGCTGGCGCACGGCTACGAATCCTGGACCGACGCCCGCGCGGCCGACGGCACGCCGGGCATCGCCCAGCCGATGATCGCGCCGCTGTACGGCGGCCGCTCTTCCCATGCGCTGCTGGCCGGCCTGCTGGGCGCAGGCAGCCGCGACGGCCGCGATATCGTGCGCGCGACCTGGCGCGGCCGCGGCCTGGCCGGCGACGAGGCCTGGCGCGAGGCGCTGCGGCGCGGCTTCGTGGAGGGCGCCGCGGCGCAGCCGGTGGCCGTGCGCGCCGCCCCGCTGCCGCCGCGCCCGGCCGCGAGCGCCATGCCGGCGCTGGTGGCCGTGTTCGCGGCCGACGCGTCGGTGGACGACGGCGTCTTCGCCAACAATGGCTGGCTGCAGGAACTGCCGCGGCCATTGACGTCGCTGACCTGGGACAATGCCGCGCTGATCGGTCCGTCCAGCGCGGCGCGCGCGGGCGTGCGCAGCGGCGACCGGGTGCGCCTGCGCGCCGGCGGGCGCAGCGTGGAGGCGCCCGTGCTGGTGCTGCCGGGCCAGGCCGAGGGCGTGGTCACGCTGCCGCTGGGATATGGGCGGCGCGCCGCCGGCGCGGTCGGCGACGGGGTCGGGTTCGACGCCTACCGGCTGCGCGCCGTCGCCACCTTGCAGGCGCCGGGCGCGGTCGCGCTGGAGCGGCTCGACGCGCGCCACGATTTCGCGCTGCGCCAGCGCGAGTTCGACGCCCACGGGCGCGCGCCGGTGCGGGTAGCCGAACTGCGGCGCGGGCGGGTGGCGGCGGTGCAGCCGGAAGAGCCGCCGCCGCCGCAGGTGTCGATGTATCCGGAGAAGGCCTACGACGACTACAAATGGGGCATGGCGATCGACCTGAACGCCTGCATCGGCTGCGGCGTCTGCACGATCGCCTGCCAGGCCGAGAACAATATCCCGGTGGTAGGGCGGGAAGAGGTCGCCCGCGGGCGCATCATGCACTGGATCCGCGTCGACCGCTACGTCGAAGGGCGGCGCACGCTGTTCCAGCCGGTGCCCTGCATGCACTGCGAGCACGCGCCCTGCGAGGAGGTGTGCCCGGTCGGCGCCACCGTGCACGACGGCGAGGGCCTGAACGTGCAGGTGTACAACCGCTGCGTCGGCACGCGCTTCTGTTCCAACAACTGTCCGTACAAGGTCCGGCGCTTCAACTTCCTGCAGTACGCCAACGAGGAAGCCGAGAGCCTGAAGGCGCTGCAGAACCCCGAGGTCACGGTGCGCCAGCGCGGCGTGATGGAAAAATGCAGCTACTGCGTGCAGCGCATCGTGCGCGCCCGCGTGGATGCCGAGCGCGCCGGCCGGCGCATCGCCGACGGCGACGTCGTCACCGCCTGCCAGGCCGCCTGCCCGACGCGCGCCATCCGCTTCGGCGACCTGAACGACCCGCGCAGCGACGTGGTGGCGGCCAAGGCGTCGCCGCACGACTACGCGCTGCTGGAAGAATTGAACACGCGCCCGCGCACCACCTACACGACGCGCGTGCTGAACCCCGACGGAGACATCGGATGAGCGGCCCGGATGCCCAGGACGCCCGGGCCGGCGCCGAGCCGCCGCGCTCGCGCGACGGCGAGATCCTGCGCGCCGGCTGGACCTATGCCGGCGTCACCGACAAGGTGGCCGGCATCGTGCTGGCGCACCGGTTCGGCTGGCAGTGGTGGACGGCCTGGCTGGCGGCCACCGCCGGCGTCTGCATGTTCCTCGCCGCCGTGGTCTGGCTGCTGGTCAAGGGCGTCGGCATATGGGGCATCGACATGCCGGTGGCCTGGGGCTTCGCGATCGCCAACTTCGTCTGGTGGATCGGCATCGGCCACGCCGGCACCTTCATCTCGGCCGTGCTGTTCCTGCTGCGCCAGCGCTGGCGCACCTCGATCAACCGCTTCGCCGAGGCGATGACGCTGTTCGCGGCCGGCATCGCCGGCATCTACCCGATCATCCACCTGGGGAGGCCGTGGTTCTTCTACTGGCTGGTGCCGTATCCGAACAAGATGGACATCTGGCCGCAGTGGCGCAGCCCGCTGGTATGGGATTTCTTCGCGATCTCCAGCTACCTCACCGTGTCGCTGGTGTTCTGGTACGTCGGCCTGGTGCCGGACCTGGCCACGCTGCGCGATCGCGCCGGCAGGGCGGGGCAGCGCGCGCGCCAGGTGGTCTACGGCCTGTTCGCGCTGGGCTGGCGCGGCGAGGCGCGCCACTGGGCGCGCTACGAAGCCTGCTACCTGCTGCTGGCCGGGCTGGCGACGCCGCTGGTGGTGTCGGTGCACACCATCGTCTCGCTCGACTTCGCGGTCGGCAACACGCCCGGCTACCACTCGACCATCTTCCCGCCGTACTTCGTCGCCGGCGCGCTGTTTTCCGGGTTCGCGATGACGCTCACGCTCGCGATCCCGCTGCGCAGCGCCTTCGGCCTGCACGACTTCATCACCGGACGCCACCTGGCCAATGCCGCCAAGGTGCTGCTGGCAACCAGCTGGCTGGTGGCCTACGGCTATGCCGCCGAAGTCTTCACCGCTTTCTACGGGGGTGACCGCTACGAACAGTACATGACCGTCAACCGCTGGGCGGGGCCGTACGCGCCGGTCTACTGGAGCATGCTGGCCTGTAACGTGCTGCTGCCGCAACTGCTGTGGCTGCACCGCGTGCGCCACAGCGTGCTGGCGCTGTTCCTGTTGTCGCTGGCGATCAACGCCGGCATGTGGATGGAGCGCTTCGTCATCGTGGTCAGCTCGCTGCACCGCGACTACCTGCCGTCTGCCTGGGGCATGTATTACCCGACGATGTGGGACTGGATGACGCTGCTCGGCTCGGTCGCGCTGTTCGTCTGGCTGTTCCTGTTGTTCGTGCGCTTCCTGCCCCTGATCTCGATCGCCGAGATGCGCGAACTGGTGCGCGAGAGCGCGGAGGGCAAGGCATGACGGCGCGCGCCGGACGCCGCAGTGCCGGCCTGCTGGCCGAGTTTCCCAGCGTGGAAGCGCTGTGCGCGGCGGCGCGGGAGGCGCGCGCGCACGGCTACCGGCGCGCCGAGGCCTATGCACCGTTCCACGTCGAAGGGCTGGCCGAGACGCTCGGCATGCGGCGCGGCTGGATCGCCACGGCCGCGCTGGCCGGCGGCATCGTGGGCGGCGCCGGCACCTACTTCCTGCAGTGGTACGCGGCCGTGGTCGACTATCCGCTGAATTACGGCGGCCGCCCGCCGCACAGCTGGCCCGCCTTCATTCCGGCGACCTTCGAGATCACCATCCTGGGCGCGGCGCTGGCCGCCGTCGTGGCCATGTTCGTGCTGAACGGCCTGCCGCGCCTGCACCATCCGCTGTTCGAGGTCGAGGAATTCGAGCTGGCCACGCGCAACCGCTTCTATCTCTACCTGCCGGCGCACGACCCGGCGTTCGCGCCGGAAGCGGCGCGGGCGTTGCTGGACAGATTGCAGCCGCTGCTGGTGCGCGAGGTGCCGGCATGAAGGCGTGCGCGATCGTGCTGGGGTGCGTTGCGTTGCTGGCCGGTTGCGAGCGCGCCAGGCAGGACATGTACGACCAGCCGCGCTACGGCACGTTCGCCCCGAGCCCGCTGTTCGACGACGGCGCCGCCGCGCGCACCCCGCCGCCCGGCGTGCAGCCGCGCGCGCGCGGCGACTTCGCCGGCAGCTCGAGCGGGCGCCGCGGCGGCGCGCGCGTGCTGGACGACCTGGCCGCCGAGCGCGCGCAGGCGAACCCGTACCCCGTCGACCTGGCGCTGCTGGAGCGCGGGCGGGAGCGCTACATGATCTATTGCATGCCCTGCCACAGCCCGGCCGGCGACGGCGACGGCCTGGTCGTGCGGCGGGGTTTCCCGGCGCCGCCGACCTTCCACCAGGACCGGCTGCGCAGCGCGTCCGACCGCCACCTGTACGACGTGATCCGGAACGGCTACGGCATCATGGTGCCGTACGCCGACCGCATCGAGCCGCACGAGCGCTGGGCCATCGTCGCCTTCATCCGCGCGCTGCAACTGAGCCAGCATGCGCCGGCCGCCCAGTTGCCGGCGGCGCTGCAGGCGCGCCTGCGGCAGGAGCCGCCGGGAGGGCGGCCATGAAGCCCGCGCTCGCACTGCTGGGCGCCGCCGCGCTGGCGGCACTGGCCTTGCTGGGCTGGCGCATCGATGCGCGCGGCCTGCTGGCCGGCTGGCTGGCCGCGTGGTGGCTGGTCGCGGGCACGCTGCTGGGCGGGCTGGCCAACGTCTGGCTGCACCAGCTCACCGGCGGCGCCTGGGGCGAGGCGATCCGCGCGCCGCTGCTGCGCGCCGCACGCTGGATCCCGGCCGCCTGCCTGCTGTTCCTGCCGGTGCTGCTGGGGATGGACCGGCTGTACCCGTGGACCCACCCGCAGGGCGCGGGCACGCCCGAGGAGGCGTTCCGCCGCTTCTGGCTCAGCCCCGCCTTCTTCACGGCGCGCGCCGTGGCCTACCTGCTGCTGTGGAGCGCGCTGGCCTGGATCGAGACGCGCGCCGCGGCACGTGGCCGGCGCAGCGCGGGTCGCGCCGCCGCCTGCCTGCTGGCCTGGGGCTTCTCGGTCGGGCTGGCGGCCGTCGACTGGCTGATGTCCCTGCAGCCGGAATGGTATTCGAGCCTGTTCGGCTGGCTGGCGGCGGCCGGCCAGATGCTGGCCGGGATGGCGCTGGCGCTGCTGCTGGCCGACCGCGAGGCGATCCGCGCGCGCCTGCCCGACCTCGGCAACCTGCTGCTGATGTACGTGCTGGTGTGGGCCTATCTCGCCTACGTCCAGTTCCTGATCGTCTGGGCGGCCGACCTGCCGCGCGAGATCGCCTGGTACCTGCGCCGCGGTGCGCCGCACTGGCAGGCGCTGGCCTGGGCCCTGGTCGCCTTCCACCT
>DAMAFT010000173.1:0-8070 GCA_031995805.1 Massilia sp. | reverse complement strand
CACCGGCTACCCGCGCGCACCGCGCTACTACCTGATGAAATGGCATGCCGACTGGGTGCGCAAGTACGGTTTCGACGGCTTCCGCGCCGACACCGTCAAGCACACCGAGGCGGGCGTCTGGAAGGACCTGCGCAAGGTCGCGGGCCAGGCCTACGAGGACTGGAAGCGCAGCGCGGCCGGCAAGCGCGACGTCGAGAAGATCGGCAACCTGCCGTTCTACATGACGGCCGAGGTCTACGGCTACAACCCGAAGGCCGGCCGCGCCTATGCCTACGACGACGGCACCAGGGTCGACTTCTTCGCCAACGGTTTCGACAGCCTGATCAACTTCACGCTGCCGGGCGACGCGAAGCAGGGCTACGAGCAGGTGTTCTCGCGGTATTCGCAGGCGCTGCACGGTCCGCTGCAGGGCGTGTCGATCCTGAACTACGTCGATTCCCACGACGACGGCAACCCGTTCGACGCGCTGCGCCAGCATCCGCTGGAATCGGCCAACAAGCTGCTGCTGGCGCCGGGTGCCGCGCAGATCTACTACGGCGACGAGACGGCGCGCGTGCTGAAGGTCGACGGTGCCGAGGGCGACGCCAACCTGCGCTCCTTCATGAACTGGGACGCGCTGAAATCGAACGCGCGCGTGGGCCTGTACGGCGCCGCCGACGTGCGCGACCACTGGGCGCGCCTGGGCCGCTTCCGCCATGCGCATCCCGCCGTCGGCGCCGGCGTGCACCAGATGATCGCGTCGAGCCCCTACACCTTCAAGCGCACCTACGAGAAGGACGGCGTGCGCGACCGCGTCGTCGTCGCGCTCGACCTGCCGATGGACCGCGCCGTGCCGATTTCCGTGGCCGGCGTGTTCAGCGACGGCCAGACCGTGCGCGACTGGTACACCGGCAAGTCGGCCGTGGTCAAGGACGGCAAGGTGCAGTTCGACGGCCGCGCGACGGTGGCGCTGATCGCGCAGGACTGATCCGGCGTGCCTGGCGCACGCCAGACGCGTACGGACACGCGCGGCGCGCGGCTGGGCTAGACTCGCAGGCATCGCCACCACCGAAGACGCCACATGCCCGCACGCCGCCTTTCCGCCATTTTGCTCCTGTCCGCGCTGTGTTCGCCCTGGGCCGCGGCCCAGGGCGGCGCCGAACCTTCCTACGGCCCCGAGCTCGAAGGCTTCGACTATCCGTATCCGGTGCAGCAGTACCGCTTCACGTCGCAGGGCGTGGCGCTGCACATGGCCTACCTCGACGTCAAGCCGGCGACGCCGAACGGCCGCACCATCGTCCTCCTGCACGGCAAGAACTTCTGCGCCGCGACCTGGAAGGGCAGCATCGACGCGTTGTCGCAGGCCGGCTACCGCGTGGTGGCGCCGGACCAGGTGGGCTTCTGCAAGTCGAGCAAGCCGGAACACTACCAGTACAGCTTCCAGCAACTGGCCGCCAACACGCACGGCCTGCTGGAATCGATCGGCGTGAAGAGCGCCACCGTCATGGGCCACTCCACCGGCGGCATGCTGGCCGTGCGCTACGGCCTGCTGTACCCGCGCCAGACCGAGCAACTGGTGCTGGCCAACCCGATCGGCCTGGAAGACTGGAAGGCGCTGGGCGTACCCTCGCTGGGCGTGGACAAGTGGTTCGAGCGCGAGCTGCAGCAGACCGCCGACAAGATCCGCAACTACGAGAAATCCACCTACTACGTCGGCCAGTGGAAGCCGGAGTACGAGCCCTGGGTGCAGATGCTGGCCGGGATGAACCGCGGCCCGGGCAAGCGCCTCGTCGCCTGGAATTCGGCGCTGCTGTACGACATGATCTACACGCAGCCGGTGGTGTACGAATTCCCCTTGCTGGCGATGCCGGTGCTGCTGCTGGTCGGGACGAAGGACACGACGGCGATCGGCAAGGACGCGGCGCCGGCGGAGGTACGGCCGAAGCTGGGCAATTATGCGCAACTGGGCAAGCGCGCGGCGCGGGCGATCCCGCACGCGACGCTGGTCGAATTCGACGACATGGGGCATGCGCCGCAGATGCAGGATCCGCGGCGGTTCCACGAGGCCTTGCTGAAGGGGCTGGCCCGCTGAACGTCGTCCCCGCCTCCGAGGCTGTCGCAAAAGGCACATGGCGGCGTTGCGGCGCCGCGCCTTGCCCTGTACCTTTTGCGACAGCCTCCGCGGGAACGACGTAGCGGAGCAGGCGGCCCTGCAAGCGCCGACTTTCCTTTTTGGTGCGTTTCGATCGATGGTATCCTAGCCGGACTATAAAAGGAGACCCTCGCCAAGAGGCGCACCGCCATGACCCACGAACCCGACACCGATTCCCGGTTCGCCCGCCCGGCCTATGCCGACGGCCCGCGCCTGCTGGCCGACATCGGCGCGACCCACGCCCGATTCGCCCTCGAGACCGCCCCCGGCGCGCTGCGCAACGTGGCCGTGCTGCTGTGCGACGACTATCCGGGCATCGTCCCGCTGCTCGACGCCTACCTGGCGCAGACCGAGGGCGTGCGCATCAGCCACGGCGCGTTCGCGCTCGCCAACCCGATCAGCGGCGACCTGATCCGCATGACCAACCGCGACTGGCAGTTCTCGACCGAGGAAGTGCGCCGCACGCTCGGCCTGAACACGCTCTTGATCGTGAACGACTTCACGGCGCTGGCGATGGCGCTGCCGGGCTTTCGCGGCGAAGACCTGCTGCAGGTCGGCGGCGGCAAGCCGGCGCCGAACGCGGTGGCCGGCGTGCTGGGGCCGGGCACCGGCCTGGGCGTGTCCGGCGTGATCCCCACCGTGGACGGCTTCGTCACCCTGGGCAGCGAGGGCGGCCACGTCAACTTCGCGCCCGCCGACGAGCGCGAGTTCGCGATCCTGCAGTACGCCTGGCGCGAATGGCAGCACGTCTCGAACGAGCGCCTGCTGTCCGGACCCGGCATGGAAATCGTCTACCGCGCGCTGGCGCTGAGGAACGGCGTCGCGGCGCCGGTACGCGACGCCGCCGCCATCGTCAGCTGCGCGCTCGACGACAAGGACCCGCTGTGCCTGGAAGTGCTGGAAGCTTTCAGCGGCATGCTGGGCGGCGCGGCGGCCAACCTGGCGGTGACGCTGGGCGCCTTCGGCGGCATCTTCATCGGCGGCGGCATCGTGCCGCGCATCGCCCAGTGGTTCGCCACGTCGCCGTTCCGTGCGCGCTTCGAAGCCAAGGGCCGTTTTTCCAGCTACCTGGCGCAGATCCCGACCTACGTCATCATGACGCCGAACCCGGCCCTGCGCGGCGTCTCGAGCATCCTGTCCGAGCACCTGCGCAACCGCGGCGGCGCCAACACCCTGATGGAGCGCGTGCAGCACCTGCAGCCGGAGCTGTCGCCGGCCGAGCAGCGCGTGGCCACCCTGGTCATCGAGCATCCGCGCAAGGTGCTGTCCGAGCCGATCGCCGAGATCGCCAAGCTGGCCGACGTCAGCCAGCCGACCGTGATCCGCTTCTGCCGCTCGCTGGGCTTTTCCGGGCTGGCCGACTTCAAGCTGAAGTTCGCCGGCAGCCTGACCGGCACCATCCCCGTGCGCCACAGCCAGGTGCGCATGACCGACAGCACGCATGACCTGTCGGCCAAGGTGATCGACAACACGGTGTCGGCGATCCTGAAGTTCCGCGACCAGCTCGACGTGAACTCGATCGACCGCGCCATCGAGCTGTTGCGGCGCGCCAAGCGCGTCGAGTTCTACGCGATGGGCAATTCGCGCGTCGTCGCCATCGACGGCCAGCACAAGTTCTTCCGCTTCCGCATCCCGACCTCGTCCTACGGCGACGCGCACCTGTTCTCGCTGGCCGCCGAGCTGCTGGGACCGGGCGACGTCGTGATCGCGATCTCGACCACCGGCCAGCTGGGCGAGCTGCTCGACGCCGTCGACACGGCGCGCGCGGCCGGCGCCGACGTCATCGCCATCACCAGCAGCAAGTCGCCGCTGGCGCGCAAGGCCAGCATCTGCCTGGCCGTCGACCACAGCGAGGACAGCACGACCTTCCTGTCGATGATCTCGCGCATCCTGCAACTGCTCCTGATCGACATCATGGCGGTCGGGATCTCGCTGGGGCCGCAGGGCGAAGGGGCCGGCGAGGGCGACAGCGAGCGGCGCCGCCTCCTGATCTCGCACCTGGACATTTAGCACCATGGGCGCGGCCTTCGACGCCTGCGAATGGACCGGCCGCGCACGCACGCACGTGGTGCAGTATTCGCGGCCGCGCTTCGCGGCCCGGCCCGAGGTCGCGCAAGCCTTCCTGGCGCTGCGCGCGGCGGCGCTGGCGGACGGCATCGACCTGCTGCCGACGGCGTCGTGGCGGCCCTTCGAGGCCCAGCTGCGGATCTGGAACCGCAAGTTTTCCGGCGCGGCCACGCTGTACGACATCCACGGCCAGCCGCGCGACCGCAGCGGCATGACGGATGAAGACGTCGTGTGGGGCATCCTCGGCTGGTCGGGTTTCCCGGGCGCCACGCGGCGCCACTGGGGCACCGACATCGACGTGTTCGACCGCGCCGCGCTGCCGCCCGGCCAGAAGGTGCGCCTGCTGCCGCAGGAAGTCGCGCCCGGCGGCGTGTTCGAACGCCTGCACGCCTGGCTCGACCTGCATATCGGACGCTTCGGCTTCTTCCGCCCCTACCGCCGGCACCGCGGCGGCATGTATCCCGAACCCTGGCACCTCAGTTACGCGCCGTCCGCGCAGGCGGCGCTGGCGGCGTTCGACCTGGACGTGCTGCGCGGCGTGATCGAGGGCGCGCACGCCATGCTGGGGCGCGAGCTGGCGCTGGAGATGCTGCCCGAGATCGCGCGCAGGCACGTGCTGGACGTCGATCCGCCCTGAGCCGCGGCGGCCTTTCCGGCCACTGCCGCAGGCCATTCACGCGTCACGCGTGGGCGGCCCGCCGGCGTTTCTTGTTTACTCTTCCACGAACACCACCGCCGTACGCGGCGGAATCTCGTAGGTGCCGGTCGCCGGATCGAACGTCGCCTGCGTCGCGCGCTTGTCGGCCGCGCCGTCGGCCATGAACACCGGATGCAGCGTCATGCGCTTGCCCACGGCCTGCTGGTCCGCGACCGCGTGGCCGACCTTGTCGACGTTGATGAAGTAGCTGATGCCGGCGAAATGCGCGCCGGGGTAGCCGCTGCCGTCCAGGTGCGCGGCGACCACGGTCGGCACCTGGTCCGGGCCGGTGTTGAAGAAGCGCAGGCGGCGCTTGACCTCGGCGGCGCTCGGCAGGCGCAGCAGCGTCGAGCTGGCGCGCACGGCCAGCAGGTCGCGGAAGGCGTCGCGCGCGAACGCGATGTCGGCCGGCTGCGGCTTGATGGCCGGGTTGGCCAGCAGCGGCCTGATGAGCGCCCAGTCCTTGCCGTTGTCGGCCTGCGGCGGCAGGCCGGTGGCGAAGTGGTTGTCGCGGTAGGTCCAGTCGATGCGGTTGAACCAGTCGCCCGAATTGAAGCTGTTGCGGTCCAGCGACTTCGAACGCAGCACGTCGATGCCGGCGTGATAGTAGGCCACGCCCTGGCTGAAGGCGTCGACCGCCATGGCCAGCACCTGCACGCGGGCGCGGTCCTGGGTCGAGGTCGACAGCGGCAGCTTGAACACGTTCATGTCGAACAGCGTCTGGTTGTCGTGGTTCTCGACATAGTTGACCACTTCGCCCGGCTCGGCCACGTAGCCGGCCGGCTGGCCGTTGTAGTCGACCTGCTCGAGCGGCACGGTGCGGCCGTCGGCCGTCTGCAGCGGATAGGAGCGCAGCGAGCCGGCCAGGCCGGCGCGCACCAGGTCGGCCGCCCTGAGTAGGTCTGCCGGATTCGCCGCGCCGGCCAGCGCGTTCGGGTCGTAGGCCAGGCCGTTGATCCAGCCCTGGCGCTTGACCATCGCCTCGCCCGCGTCGCCGGCCGAGCCGCCGCGCACGGCGTCGCGGGTGCGGTCGTTGAAGGTGCCGATGCCGCTGCCGTTCAGCGACAATTGCGACGCCTGCACGAAGCGCTTGCCGTCGGCGACCTCGCCGAAGTTCCAGCCCTCGCCGATCAGCTGCACCTTGCGGCCGGCGGCCGCGTCCACGCGCTGTTGCAGCTGTTCCATGACGGCGCGCGGCTGGTGGCCCATCAGGTCGAAGCGGAAGGAATCGATCTTGTACTGGGTGGCCCACAGCACGGCGGAATCGACCATCAGCTTGCCCATCATGAGGTTCTCGGTGGCCGTGTTGTCGCAGCAGGTCGACTGTTCGACCTTGCCGGCGGCGTCCAGCCGGTGGTAGTAGCCGGGCACGATGCGGTCCAGCACCGACTTCTCGTTCTGGCCGGCGATGAAGGTGTGGTTGTAGACCACGTCCATGCCCACGCGCAGGCCGATCCGGTGCAGGCCGTCGACCATCTGGCGGAACTCGACGATGCGGCGCGCGCCGTCGGCCGGGTCGGTGGCGTAGCTGCCTTCCGGGGCGTTGTAGTGGTAGGGATCGTAGCCCCAGTTGAAGCAGTCGGTCGCCGCCGTGCGCGCCACCTGCGCCTGCTGGCTCTCGCCGTCCGGCGCGCCGAATGGCTTCGGTACCGCGCAGCCGGTTTCCGGCACGCTGCCCAGGTCGTACACGGGCAGCAGGTGGACGTCGGTCAGGCCGCTCTTCGCCAGCGCCGCCAGGTGCTTCATGCCGTCCGATTTCGCATCGGTAAAGGCCAGGTACTTGCCGCGGTGCTCCGGCGGGACCGTCGCGTCGTCGCGCGAGAAGTCGCGCACGTGCAGTTCGTAGACCACCATGTCGGTCTGGTGCGTGACCGTGCGCGGCGCCGGCGTCGTGTCCCAGCCGGCGGGTTTCAGGCGCGGGGAATCCAGGCGCGCGATGTAGCTGCGCTTCGAATCCGTCGTCAGGCTGACGGAATACGGGTCGGTGACCAGGTTGCGCACGATGCCGGCGCCGTCGACCGGCACGTCGACCGCGTACTTGTAGTACTTGCCGGTCAGGTCGCCCGGCAGCGCCGCGTTCCAGGCGCCGGTGGCGCGGTCGAACGTCATCTGGTAGGCGGCGCGCACGCTGCCGGTGGCGCCGTTGTAGACGCACACGGCGGCCTGGCGCGCGGTCGGCGCCCACAGCTGGAAGGCGGTGCGGTTGCCCTCGACGGTCGCGCCCAGCTTGTCCAGTCGGCCAGCCGCGGCGTACAGCGCGTCCAGTGCCCCGGCGGCCTGGATGCGGGTGGCGGCGCGCACGCTGCCTTCGGCGTCTTCCTGCACCAGCACCAGCTGCTGGCGGTGCAGGTCCGACAGGGCCACGCTGTCGGCCTCGGTCACGCGCAGCACGGGGCCGGCGCCGAGGTACTTGAAGCGCCCGGCCGCGGCGGCCGGCACGGCGCCCTGGAACGGCTCCAGCACGATGGCGCCGGCCGCGCCCCCCACCTTGCCGCCCTCCGGCGCGACGATGGCGCCGACGGGCGAGTAGTACAGCTTGAAGGTGCCGCCGGCGGCGGCGCCGGGCCACTTGACGAGGCGCCCGTCGAGCCAGACGGCGCGCGCCTCGAATGCGGCGTGCGCCGGGTTCTGGACGATCTGGAAGTCCCTGCTGTCGCAGGATTCGGGCGAAACGGCGGCATGCGCGCCGGCGCAGGCGAGGATGGCCAGCAGGCCGCCGGCGTTCGAAATGGTTCGGTTCATGGAGTACTGTCGATGCGGGCCGGCGCCATGCCGGCCCTGGGGAAAATGAGATCAGGCGGCGGCTTCGCCGCGGTAGTTGTCGGTCATGCGATAGCGGGTGGCGTACCAGCCGAAGGCCAGCGCGGCGAGGAAGGCGAAGGCGGCGAAGAAGTACATCTGGAAGGCCATCACGCCCAGGCCGGTATTCTCGATGTGGCCGAGGACCGTGTCGTTGCGGACGCTGGCGTTGACGATCAGGACCCACAGCCCGCCGACCGTCACGGCCAGCGACCAGAACGCCATGATCGCGCCCTTCATCGACTTGGGCGCCTGGCTGTACGCGAATTCCAGGCCGGTGGCCGAGACCAGCACCTCGCCCAGGGTCAAGAGCGCATACGGCAGGATCTGCCAGGCCATTGAGGTCGGGGTGCCGGCGTCCATCGACACCTGGATC
>DAMAFT010000172.1:0-8097 GCA_031995805.1 Massilia sp. | reverse complement strand
TCTCGCTGTACCGCAAGGCGCGCGCCATCCCCGGCATCAAGAAGATCCTGATCGGCTCGGGCCTGCGCTACGACCTGGCCGTGCGTTCGCCGGAATACGTCAAGGAACTGGTCACGCACCACGTCGGCGGCCTGCTCAAGATCGCCCCGGAACATACCGAGGAGGGCACGCTCTCCAAGATGATGAAGCCGGGCATCGGCGCCTACGACGAATTCAAGGCGCTGTTCGACAAGTATTCGAAGGAAGCGGGCAAGAAGCAATACCTGATCCCGTACTTCATCGCCGCCCACCCGGGTTCGACCGACGAGGACATGCTGAACCTGGCGCTGTGGCTGAAGAAGAATAACTTCCACCTCGACCAGGTGCAGACCTTCACGCCGACGCCGATGGCGATGGCGACGACGATGTACCACAGCGGCAAGAACCCGCTGCACAAGGTCGACGAACACTCGGAAATCGTCAACACCGCCAAGAGCGGCAAGACGCGCAAGCTGCACAAGGCCTTCCTGCGCTACTACGATCCGGAAAACTGGCCGGTCTTGCGCGAGGGCCTCAGGCGCATGGGCCGCGCCGACCTGATCGGCAACGGCGAGCGCCACCTGGTGCCGGCGTCCGGCGGCGGGGAAGAGGCGGCGCCGGCGCGCCAGGACCGCCAGCGGGTCGACATGCCGAAAGGCCGCGTGGTGGAGGTGGCGCCGCGCCGCGGCATGGCTGAACGCGGCGAACGCAACGAGCGCGGCCTGCGTGCCGGCGACCGCCCGCCGCCGGTGCGCGGCGAGCGCCGCAACGACCGCGTGCCGGCGACCACGCCGTTCATCGCGCCGCCGTCGAAGGTCAAGCCGTCGATCCTGTCGACCATCAAGTCCAAGCCCAGGGCCGGGCGAAAATAAGCCATTTGGAATTGACGAAAAACCGGAGCTTGCCTCCGGTTTTTTATTTCCAGCCGATTTTTCAGCACAATCGTCAGTACGCGTGTCGCGAATTGTATTGTGCTGGGTCAATTTTTTTTCAGATATATACTCACAACTTTGTAAAAACCGCTTTTCCTTCCGTTAACAACTCGGGAGCCGACATGAAGGATTCGCTCGCAGCATTGGCCTCTGCCGTCGCCAGGGAACTGGCCGGCAGCTACGATCAACACCGCCGCGTCCTGCGCCTGTCGGTTCCCGGCACGGCATCCCTGCTGGCGGAAAGCCTGCGCGGCGAAGAGGAAGTCGACCGGGGATTCCGGTTGCGGCTGACGGCGCTGTCGCTGGATGCCGGCATCCCGCTCAAGTCGCTGCTGGGCCAGCCGGCGCTCGTCGAGCTGGACACTGCGGGCGCCGCGCCGCGCGCCTTCCACGGCCACGTGACGGCGGCGGAACTGAGCGGCGCCAACGGCGGCTTCGCGCGCTACCAGCTCACCGTCGAGCCCTGGACCGCTTTCCTCGGCCTGGGCCGCGACAGCCGCGTGTTCCAGGACCAGACGGTGTTCGACATCCTGGACGCCGTGTTCAAGGCCTACGACGGCCAGGGCCGCCTGGCGCCGGCCTGGCGCTTCGACATCCGCGACCGCAGCCTGTATCCGCAGCGCAGCCTGACGACGCAGTACCAGGAAAGCGACCTGGCCTTCGCCGAGCGCCTGATGAGCGAGGAAGGGCTGTTTTACTTCTTCGAGCACGAAGGCGATCCCGGCGCCGCCGGCCTGGGGCGCCATACCCTGGTGATCGCCGACCACGAGAGCGCCTTCGCGCCGAACGCGCAGCCGGACGTGCGCTACACCCAGCCCGGCGCCGTGATGCGCGAGGACAGCCTGGACCGCTGGCGCAGCGAACTGCGCATGCAGACCAATGCCGTCGAACTGGCCAGCTGGGACTACCGCTCGCGCACGCTGCGCGAGGTAGGCAGCGCGGGTAGCATGGGCAGTGGCGGCGACGTGCTGGCCAGCCGCGACATGCCCGGCGCCTATGCCTATGCGACGCGCGCCCAGGGCCAGCGCATCGCCGACAACCAGTTGCAGGCGCTGGAAGCGCGCCGCGAGACCTTCGTCGGCGCCGGTACCGTGCGCACCTTCGCGCCGGGCACCACCTTCACGCTGCACGCGCACGCGCAGTACGATGGCGGCGCCGATGCCCGCTTCGCGATCCTGCGCGTCTGCCACCTCGCCCACAACAACCTGGACGCCGATACCGGCCGCTCCCTCGCCGGCCTGCTGGGCGACAGCGCGGTGGCGCAGGACAACGACGCCGACCTCGCCACCAGCCTGCACGCGGTCGGCCGCGGCGCCGGCGCGCGGCCGGTGTACCGCAACCGCATCGACGCCATCCGCGCCGACGTCCCCTATCGCCCCAGCCGCCTGGACGGCCACGGCCGGCTGCTGCACCCGCGCCCGACCGTGCGCGGCCAGCAGACGGCCATCGTGGTGGGGCCGGCGGGCGCCGTAGTGCACACCGACCGCGACCACCGCATCAAGGTGCAGTTCCACTGGCAGCGCGGGACGGCGAGCCACAACCGCCTGGAGCACCCGGCGCCCGGCGGCCACAGCGGCGCGCCGGCCGACGACCGCGCCGGCACCTGGGTGCGCGTGGCGACGCCGCTGGCGCCGGTGGCCGGCGCCAACTGGGGCAGCCATGCGCTGCCGCGCGTCGGCCAGGAAGTGCTGGTCGATTTCCTCGACGGGAACATCGACCGCCCGGTGGTGATCGGCGCCGTCTACAACGGCGCCGGCCAGCCCGACGCCCAGCACAACCGCGTGGCCCAGGGCGGCGGCGCGGCGACCGGCAACGCGCCGGCGTGGTTCCCCGGCGAAGCGGAGGGACACGCGCACGCGGCGGTCCTGTCCGGCATCAAGAGCCAGGCGCTGCACGCCAGCCAGTCCGGCGCCGGCGCGTACAGCCAGCTGGTGTTCGACGACAGTCCCGGCGAGGCGCGCATCGCGCTGCAGCGCCACGCCGAGGCGCACCGCGGCACCGACGAGCTGAACCTGGGCCACCTGCGCCACCAGACCGACAACCGCCGCCTGGCCACGGCCGGCTTCGGCGCCGAACTCAAGACCGCGCACGGCGCGGCCCTGCGCGCCGGCGCCGGCATGCTGCTGAGCGCCGACCGCGCGCCGGACACCGCCCCCCACCTCGAGTCGGGACCGGCCGCCGCCCAGATCGAGGCGGCCGCCCGGCTGCAGGCGGGCCTGGCGCGCACGGCCCAGCAACATCTCGCGAAGCTGGGCCAGGAACCCGCGCCGGACAAGTTGCCGGCGATCGCCGCCGTCCAGCGCAGCGCCGACGTCGTCAAGGCGCGCGACGAGGGCGGCGGCGACGGCGGCGGGGAGGGCGACGGCGGCCGGGGCAGCGCGGTCGGCTATGCGCAGGCGCAGCTGCAGGTATCGGCGCCGGCGGGCATCGCCGCGACGACGCCGGCCAGCGCCGTGTTCAGCGCCGGCGCCTCGACCGCGCTGGCCGCCGGCCAGGACCTGGACTTCGCCGCCCAGGGCAACTGGCACCAGGCCGCCAGGTCCGGCATCAGCCTGTTCGCCTACGGCCATGCCGCCGATGCCGCCCGGCCCGTCCAGGAGACCGGCATCCGCCTGCACGCCGCCAGCGGCAAGGTGAGCAGCCAGAGCCAGACGGGACCGACGCGCCTCGCCGCCGACAAGCTGGTGACGGTGGCCAGCATCAACGACGGCATCGACGTGACGGCGCGCGAGCACGTGCTGCTGACGGCGCAAGGGGCCTACATCCGGCTGCAGGGCGGGAATATCGAGGTGCACGGGCCGGGCCGGATGGCATTCAAGGCCGGCATGAAGGAATTGACGGGACCGGCGGGCGGCGCGGCCGAACTGCCGGCATTGCCGCATCCGGACCGCATCGACAGCGACATCGAACTGAACTTCCAGTACGACGACCTGGACGGCATCCCGAACGCGCCGTACATCGTCACCTTCGCCGACGGCACCGTGCGCAAGGGCACGCTCGACGACCAGGGCCATGCACTGCTGAAGAACGTGCCGGGCGGCGAATACCTGGTCGAATTCGGCGAAGACCCGCGCGACTGGTCGCCGCCGCCCGAGCCGGAACCCGACTACAAGAAGCCTTCCGTGCGGGAGCAGGCGCGCCTGGAGATCGAGCAGGCGCGCCTTGCCCGGGAAGGCGGCCGCGCATGAGCATCATCGACGATTGCACCCAATTCCTCGAAGACCTGATCCTCGGGGATTTCAACGAACAGCAGATGGTGTCGGCCCAGATCATCGGCGGCCTGATCTCGCTGATCCCCGTCATGGACCAGGTCATGGATGCGCGCGACGTGTCCGGCACGCTGTACCGCATCAACAAGCATGGCGGCTTCGGCAAGGCGACGCTGGAACAGAAGATCGACTTCGGCTTCGCCGCCTTCGGCGTCGTGCCGGAAGTGGGCAGCGCCTTCAAGACCGTGTTCAAGCCGCTGTACAAGCAGCGCAAGGCCGCCAAGGGCGTCATCAACGGCGGCGTGGCGATGATCGAGCGGATGCTGGGCCAGAAAAAGGGCGGCGCCGTGCGCTGGGTACGGGCGCTCGACTGGGCCGGCAACACCCAGGCTGCGATCGTCCAGGCCAACCTGGCGCTGGACAGCTGCATCGCGATGCTGGCCTACCTGGGCCAGCCGCACTGGTGGTGCCCCGACCGCCTCGAACAACTGGCGCGCGACGTGGCGCCGGGCCTGCAAGCCATGCGCGGCAAGCTGGAAGCCCCGATCCGCGAGGCGGCGGCCGAGATCCGCAAGTTTTTGGAGGACATGCTGGGTGAGCATGCGGCGGCGGTGGCGTTGGCGGTGGCGAACAATGCGGCGGTCGTGCGGCCGGGGCGTACTAAAACTACCAGTCAAAAATCCGAAGTAGGACGACGAGTATCGGCACATGAGCAGCTGGGAGGACAGGCACGGGTGCAAGGAAAAAAAAGCCAAGGGAAGATTGCATCTACAGTGCAAAGAACCGCATGGGATAGCTATAAAGCGCTCGGCAGAGCAATGCAAGGGCTGCTGGGCGAGCATATCGTGGAACATCACGTTATAGAACAAAAAAACTGGGGGCTTCAATGGAATTGCCATGATATGGCAGCGCCGAGGCGTGGGCAAGCGAAAGGTGGTTGGCAAAGCGAGTACAGGAAATTAAATGACATGGAAATCCCCACGTATTTATGTATGCCAAGCACTAAAGTATTTGCGCCTGGAATTGATTCATTATGGATTACTAATCGAGCTAAGCCGAATCAGTATGCCGTCGTGGAAGCAAAAGCAAGCATGAGCCTTACGAAAGAATTACATGAGTTACTTGGAGAAGCGCAGAGAGGGGCTGGAGGAGAAAATAATTCCGTAAAGCCCAAGGGAGGACGCAATAGGAATCAAACAGCTAAAAAACCTACTGCGAAGGAAATTGTTCGCGAGGAAATCCCAATGGTGATGCAGATGAGTCGCGAGTGGATATGGAGCCGTATTGTAAAGAATCATTCTTCGCATGCTAATCGATTTAGGTTCAATTATTCAAGGCACGTTTTTCTTGTAACTCCACTTCAAGCATCGGAACATTTGCAGGCATTGGAAAAGATTGTAGAAGAAAATTTGATAGCCAAGCCAAAAGAAGCTCAGAAATATGCAAATATTCATTCCAAACATGATGTTCAGAAAGAATTTGGCGATGAAGATTTGGATAGGGCAGAAAAAATATTCAGAAAGCAGGGAAGCTTCCATGGAAACCAAAATAAATCGAGATGAGCATGAGAAATTTTAAAGAAAACCGGCGTCAGAAATACATTAGTGAAGAAAGTTATATTGCCACGTTGAAGCATTTTGAGCGGGAAAGACCAGTATATAAGGAATTTCTTGATCAGCCAGAGAAACATATTCGCGGTCATGCGATGGTGATGATGGATTATGGCTTGGATCTATGGCGAGAATTTCAGATTCGCTATACAGCAGGCGAAGATATGGCCGAGTTGGCGAAATTGTTGGAAGAAATTGTTGAATCTTACGATCGATATGTGGAGAAAAATAATGAGGTGCCCGAAGAGGATTATTTGCCTCCGTTCCGTATATTTGATGACATAGATACTTATGTGGATTTTTTGGATTTAATATGTTCAGTAATACTTTTGCACCGTGAAGAATTGCTATTAAAAATATTTTCTTGGATTAAAGGTAGTCAGTTCGATGGCAGTGATGCAGTGCTGGAAGAAATATTGAATTTTTATTTTTCAGATCGTCCATCGCCAGATGATTGGTTTTGGGACCAACCTTACCGAAAGCTTATTGAAGTCATCGATGCGCCATCGACTGAGCGTCCGGCATTGATGAAAAAATATGTGAAAGCATGGTATCCAGCAATGAAGGGTAAAGCCTTTTTTTGGGGGAAGCATGAAGAAATAACACCAGAGTTTTCTCCTTATTTCGGCTATTGGGCAATGTGTGCGGCAGTTTTTACTTATCTTCTTGATATCGACGACACTTCCTATCGCGATGAAGAGGTTTATCCCAAGGATTTGGTCGATTATGCCCGCAGCCGCCCCCGGTGCCCGATTAGGCTCGAAGATGGTATGGAGATACTTCGTGTGGAAGGGGGGCAGACCTGCCCGAAGGAAGGGACATGGTTCAGTCCTGCAAAAGCGGATAGTGCCCGTCATTTCAAGTCGGGAGAGCGCATGCCCGTATTCGATGCATCCGAATATGGTCAAACTATCTGGCAATGGGTGCCGAACAGTTAAGGAAGACAGTGATGGTTTGACAGTCATGAACGATTTTGACGCACTGAAACGGCAACGATATATCGATAGCGAGAGTTATAGAAATACTGTTGAATATCTGGAGAACGGGCGAGAGTTCTATGGGGAAAGTCTGGGCAAGCCCGAGGAAAAGGCAGGAGAACATGCGGATGCTCGTGCAAGCCTGGCACTGGATCTATGGAGAAAGTTTCAGATCGACTACACCGCCGACAAGAATATGCCGGAACTGGCTGCGGCGTTGGAGGAAATCGTCGAAACCTATGACGCCTATGTGAAGAAAAACGAAGAGAAATCCGACGACGAGTATTATCCTCCGTTCGTACTGGACGATATGATCGATACCTACGTGGACTTCATCAACCTCCTGTCGGCAGCCATCCTGCTGCATCGTGAAGATCTATTGGGGAAGATATTCGGCTGGATCGACGGCGGCGAGTATGACGGTATCGATGCGGTGCTGGAAGAGTTGTTAAATTTTTACTTCCCGGATCGCCCTTCGCCGGATACCTGGATATGGAAGCAGCCATACCAGAAGCTGTTGGATGTCATCGACAGTCCGACGCCTACAGAACGTTCCAAGTTGATGGCGAAATATATCAGGAGCTGGTATCCCGCGATGAAAGGTCAGGCAAGTTTCTGGGGCAAGCACGAAAAAATCAAGCCCGAGCTGTCTCCTTATTTCGGCTATTGGGCCATGTGCGCGGCTGCTTTTACCTATCTTCTCGACATTGATGACACCCTGTACCGAAATGAAGAGGTGTATCCCAAGGACATGGTCGATTACGCACGCAGCCTGCCACGCCGCCCAGTCAAGTTTGCTGACGGTACTGAAATATTGCGTGTGGAGGGTGGGCAGCCATGTTCAAGGGAGGGAAATTGGTTCAGCCCGGCGAAAAACGACAGCACACGCTATTTCAAGGCTGGCGAAATGATGCCAGCATTTGACGCATCCGAATACGGGCGGACTATTTGGCAATGGATGCCAGGGATCTGACATAAATTTATGGACGCGATACGGAATCGCCGGCAGCGTGCGCGGAAATCCCAGTTCGACCATACTGCTAGGAGGTAGGTATGAACTGGCTGTGACGAGGGACGGAATAGTCCGGACGTACGATGCCGATGTGAAGAAGTGAAGAGAAGGGCCACGACGACTATCCGCCATTCGTACTGGACGATGTGATCGAGAATTCGCATTTTCGTTTACTTGAAGCCACCGAAATAGCATACTGAAAATTGCAGGATCTACCTGTATCGCTATCCCAAGATGAAAAAATCCGGAAATCAGATACGGTCACGCCAGCGGTACATCGACGAGACAAGCTACCAAAATACCCTCAAGCATTACGAAAACAATCAGCTTGACTATGCG
>DAMAFT010000171.1:0-8103 GCA_031995805.1 Massilia sp. | reverse complement strand
TTTTCACGACCAAGCCGTCCGGCCAGGGACTGGGCCTGGGCCTCGCGATCTCGTCCTCGATCGTGCAGGCCATGAACGGCCGCCTGGCCGCCCATAACCACGCAGGCGGCGGCGCCCAGTTCGAACTGCGCCTGCCGCTGCCGCCGACCGAACCGACCAGCGAAGAGACCAACCCATGAACACGCAACAGGCCATCCTCGTGGAAGACGAGGCCGTGCTGCGCCTGGCCACCGCCCAGACGCTGGAACTCGAAGGCTTCCGGGTCGCGGCCTGCGCCAGCGCCGAGGACGCGCAGGCGCTGCTGCGCGCCGACTATCCCGGCGTGATCGTCACCGACGTGCGCCTGCCCGGCCGCTCCGGCCTGGAACTGCTGGCGCAGGTAAAGGCCATGGATGCCGAACTGCCGGTGATCGTCGTCACCGGCCACGGCGACGTGGCGATGGCGGTGGACGCCATGCGCAGCGGCGCCTACGACTTCATCGAGAAGCCGTTTTCCTCGGAACGCCTGGCCGACGCCGTGCGCCGCGCCCAGGAACGGCGCCGGCTGGTGCTGGAAAACCGCGAGCTGCGCGCCGCACGCGTGCTGCACCCGGACACGCCCGACCTGGTCGGGCAGTCGCCCGCCATCGAGCACCTGCGCACGATGGTGCGCAACGTCGCGCCGACCGGCGTCGACATCCTGGTCAACGGCCAGACCGGCACCGGCAAGGAAGTGGTGGCGCGCCTGATCCATGCCGCCAGCGGCCGCAAGGGCAATTTCGTCGCCATCAATTGCGGTGCCCTGCCGGAATCGGTGTTCGAGAGCGAGATCTTCGGCCACGAGGCGGGCGCCTTCACGGGCGCGCAGAAGCGGCGCATCGGCAAGCTCGAATACGCCAACGGCGGCACCGTGTTCCTCGACGAGATCGAGAGCATGCCGCTGAACCTGCAGGTCAAGCTGCTGCGGGTGCTGCAGGAACGCCAGCTCGAACGCCTGGGCGCCAACGAGGCGGTGGCGCTGGATTGCCGCGTGATCGCCGCCAGCAAGGCCGACCTCCTGCAACTGGCCGCCGAGGGCAGGTTCCGCGAAGACCTGGTGTACCGCCTGAACGTCGTCACGGTCGACCTGCCGCGCCTGCGCGAGCGGCGCGAGGACATTCCCCTGCTGCTGGCGCACTTCGTCAAGGAGGCGGCGCTGCGCCACCAGCGCCCGCTGCCGGCCTGGACGGCACAACAGATGGAAACCTGGCAGGCGCTCGACTGGCCGGGCAACGTGCGCGAGCTGCGCAACTTCGCCGAACGCCTGGTGCTGGGGCTGGGGTTGGGGCCGGGGCTGGCCGTGCCGGCGCCGGCCGCGGTGCCGATTGCCGCGGCGGCTGCGCCCGCACCCGCCGACGGTGTCTCGCTGCCACAGCAGGTCGATGCCTTCGAGCGCGACCTGATCGTGCGCGCGCTGGCCGCCGCCGACCACAACGTCGCGCTGGCGGCGGACGAGCTGTCGATCCCGCGCAAGACACTGTACGACAAGCTCAAGAAATACCAGATCGGTACCGGCAAGAAGACGTGATGTCGGTTTTCTTTACACTGACGTATAGCAAGTATCCGTGCAAAAATATAACTATTTGATTGAAAACAATATTTTCTCCATGGTATGGAAGATGCTTAATGGAAATCATCCATAACAAAGGGGAAACAATGAATATCGCAAAGGCCATCGCCGCCATCGCGCTCGCCACCGCCTCGCTGGCCGCCCAGTCCACGCCGGTGTCCCAGCCGACCACCTTCACGTCGGTCGTCAACCCGAATCCGGACACGAGCCTGTCGAGCAGCTGGAACAAGAATGACACCGCCAACTTCACGTTCAACCTCGGCACGGCCTACGACAAGACCAAGTACAACATCGACAGTGCCTCGATCGTCTTCAACTTCGGCAATGTCGATTGGTACGACAGCTTCGACCTCTCGCTGGGTTCGTGGTCGTCGACCTTCGTGGGAAAATCGAGCATCACGCTCGATCTCGTCAGCACCTTGCCCGCCCTGAAGGACAATGGCATGCTCAGCGGCAGCATTTCGATGAACTTCGGCGACATCACGTTCAAGAACGCGACGCTGACGGCCGTCTATTCGCCGGTGAAGACGACCACGCCCACCACCCCCACCACGCCGACCAACCCGGTGCCGGAACCGGCATCGCTGGCCCTGATGGGCCTGGGCCTGGGTGCGCTGGCGCTGCGCCGCCGCAAGGGCTGAGCGGCCCTGGCGCCAAGCGAGACGGTCCGCATGGACCGTCTTTTTTTTGCCCGCGCGGATCTGCTATAGTCGCCCCACCCTGATCCGACCGCCGCCCGAACGATGCAAGCCGCCCCCCGCCCCGCCAACGACGCCGCGCGCCTGGCCGCGCTGTACGAGCTCTTGATCCTCGATACCCCGCCCGAAGAACGCTTCGACCGCATCGCCGCCTTCGCCGCCCGGGAATTCGACGTGCCCATCGTGCTGGTCACGCTGGTCGACGCCGGGCGCCAGTGGTTCAAGGCCAGGGTCGGCATCGACGCCTGCGAGACCGGCCGCGACGTCTCGTTCTGCGGCCACGCCATCCTGCACGCCGACACCATGGTGGTGCCCGATGCGCTGGAAGACGCGCGCTTCGCCGACAACCCGCTCGTCACCGGCGACCCGTTCATCCGTTTCTATGCCGGCGCACCGCTGGAGCTGCCGTCCGGCCAGCGCCTGGGCACGCTGTGCCTGATCGACCACCGGCCGCGCACGCTCGATGCGCTCGACCTGGGCATCCTCGGCACGCTGCGCGACCTCGTCGTGCTGGAACTGGCGGGGCGGACCGACGCCGAGGCGGCGCATGCCTGAGAGCAAGCACTTCCTGCTGGTCGAGCCGGAAGACCTGCTGCGCCGCACCGTGGCGATGACGGCGCGCAGCCTCAACCTGGGGCAGATCCACGAGGCCGCCGGCAGCGACGTCGCGCTGCGCATGCTGCGCGTGCGTCCCTTCCACGGCGCCGTGGTCGCCGTCGACTGCATCGGCGAGGGCGGCGCGCGGCGCTACGACCTGGAACTGGTCGACCGCATGCGCGCGGGCGATCCCGACGGCGGCCCGCCGATGCCGATCGCGATCATGACCGCCGAAGCCTCGCCCACGCTGCTGGCCGAGCTGCGCGAGCGCCGCATCAGCCGCGTGATCCTGAAACCGTTCCGCGCCAGGGTGCTGCTGGAAACCATCGCCGACTTCGGCGCCGCGCCGCCGAGACCGCGCGCCTGACGGCTACCCTAGCCATTCGCGCATTCGCGCTCCAGGAAGCGCCACAGGGCCGGATCCTCCATCGCGGCCACGTTCACCCGCATCTTCGTCGACGGCAACTGGCTCGGCGAGAACAGGCTGCCCGGCGCCAGCAGCAGGCCGGCATCCAGCGCCCGTGCGGCCAGCACGTTGGTGTCGCGGCCGCACTCCACCCAGGCGAACATGCCGGCCGTGGGCGCCGGCTGCGGCGCCAGGCCCAGCGCCTCGATCCGGCGCAGCACGCCCGGACGCACGGCGTCCAGGCGCGCGCGGATGCGCTCGACGTGCTTGCGGTACAGCCCCTCGGACAGGATCTTGTAGACCACCCGCTCGCCCACTTCGCTGGTGGTCAGCGAGGCCAGCATCTTGCGGTCGGCGATGCGCTGGGCCAGCTCGGCGGAGGCGGCGACGAAGCCGACCCGCAGGTTCGCCGCGAGCGACTTCGAGAAGCCGCCCAGGTAGATCGTGCGGCGCAGCTGGTCGAGCGCGGCCAGGCGCGTCACCGGCTGCACGGCGGCGCCCGGGTGCAGGTCGCAATACACGTCGTCCTCGACCACGACGATGTCGTGGCGCTCGGCGATGCGCAGCACCTGGAAGGCCTTGGCCGCCGACAGCGTCGTCGAGCTGGGGTTGTGCAGCACCGAGTTGATGACGTACAGGCGCGGCGCGTGCGCCGCCGCCAGTTGTTCCAGGCGCGCCAGGTCGGGGCCGTCGGCCAGGCGCGGCACGCCGACCACGCGCAGGCCGAGGGCGGCGAAGGAACCGAACATCAGGAACCAGGCCGGGTCGTCGACGAAGATGGTGTCGCCGGGACGGCAGAACTCGCGCGCCACCAGGTCCAGGCCCTGGGTCGCGCCCAGCGTGGTGACGATCTGCTCGGGGCCGGCCTCGATGTCCAACTCGGCCAGGCGGCGCTGCAATTGCTGGCGCAGCGGCGCGTAGCCCTGCGGCGAACCGTAGTTGAGCAGCAGGTTGCCGCTCTGGCGGCCGACGGCGCGCAGGGCCGCGGCGATGCCGGCGCCGTCGAGCCAGTCGGCCGGCAGCACGCCGGCGGCGCTGGACGGCTGGCCGGGCGACTGGCGGAACATGTTACGGATCAGCCAGACCACGTCCAGTACCGGCGGGGCCGCCGCGCCGGCGTCCGCCCGACGGCGCAGGCTGGCGTTCAGCGCCGAGCGCTCGCGCACGAAGAAGCCGGCGCCGCGGCGCGATTCCAGGTAGCCCTGCGCCACCAGCTTGTCGTAGCCCGCCACCACGGTGAACGGCGACACGCCGTGGTCGGCGGCGAAGCTGCGGATCGAGGGCATGCGCGCGCCGGCGCGCAGTTGCCGGTCGTCGATGCGCGCGGCGATCGAGCGCACGATCTGGTCGGGCAGCGACTCGCCGGAGGCGCGCGACAGCAGGTGCGGGTGCGGCGGAGGTGTGTTGGTCATGTTGCCAGTACAGTACGCGGCCTGTCGGAAAAAGTGTAGCGGGACTGTATCGCCCGGCGGGTCTAGCATAACCTGCATGATCCACCACCGCAACGCGCCCGGAGAACCCATGCACACCAGTCCCGCCGCCGCCGCGCCGGCTTCCGGCAGCAGTACCGACACCACCCGCGGCCTGCTGCTGGGCCTGGCCGGCGTCGCGCTGTTCAGCCTGACCCTGCCGATGACCCGCATGGCCGTGGCCGGCATCGACCCGCTGTTCGTCACCTTCGGCCGCGCGCTCGGCGCCGCCGTGCTGGCGGCGGGCTGGCTGGCATGGCGCCGCGCGCCGCTGCCGCGCCGCGCCGACCTGCGGCCGCTGGCGCTGGTCGCGCTGGGCTGCGTGGTCGGCTTTCCGCTGCTGACGTCGGTGGCGCTGCGTGCGCTGCCGGCCGCCCACGGCGCCGTGCTGACAGGCGTGCTGCCGCTGTGCACGGCGCTGTATGCCGCACTGCGCGGGCACGAGCGGCCGTCGGCCGGATTCTGGGTCCTGTCCGCGCTCGGCGCGGCGCTGGTGGGGGCCTTCGCCCTGGCCGAGGGCGGCGGCAGCCTGCAGCGCGCCGACCTGCTGATGTTCGCCGCGCTGCCGCTGGCCGCCATGGGCTATGCCGAGGGCGGGCGGCTGGCGCGCACGCTGGGCGGCGAAGCGGTGATCTGCTGGGCGCTGGTGCTGGCCGCGGCGCCGTCGGCGGCCCTGCTGGCCCTGCTGCCGCCCGGGCAACTGGCCGGATTGGCCCATGCCGGCGCGCGCGCCTGGCTCGGCTTCGGCTACGTCACCGCCTTCTCGATGTTCGTCGGCTTCTTTTTCTGGTACCGCGGCCTGGCGCTGGGCGGCGTGGCCCGCGTCGGCCAGGTCCAGCTGCTGCAGCCCTTCCTGTCGCTGGCCGGCGCCGCCCTGCTGCTGGGCGAGCCGCTGACGCCGCTCCACTGCGCGTTCGCACTGGCCGTGGTCGCCGTGGTGGCGCTCGGCCGCCGCGCCCGCATCCAGTCCTGAACGCCCATGTACCATACGAAGACCCATCCACCGGAGACCCGCCGCATGCACCTGCCCGACCTTGCCGACATCGAAGACGCCGCCCACCTGGTGTACGCCGCCATGGCGCCCACCCCGCAGTACCACTGGCCGCTGCTGGACGCCGCCCTGGGCCTGGAAGCCTGGGTCAAGCACGAGAACCACCTGCCCACCGGCGCCTTCAAGGTGCGCGGCGGCCTGGTCTACCTGGACCGCCTGCTGCGGCGCGAACCCGGCCTGCCGGGCGTGCTGGCCGCCACCCGCGGCAACCACGGCCAGTCGATCGCGTTCGCGGCGCGCCGCCACGGCATCGCGGCCACGATCGTGGTCCCGCACGGCAACAGCAGCGAAAAGAACGCGGCGATGCGCGCCTTCGGCGCCCGGCTGGTCGAGCACGGCGCCGACTTCCAGGAAAGCCGCGAGCACGCCATCGCGCTGGCCCGGCAGGAAGGCCTGCACATGGTGCCCTCCTACCACCCGGACCTGGTGGCGGGCGTCGCCACCGGCTGGCTGGAGTTGTTGCGCGCGCGGCCCGACCTGGACGTCGTGCTGGTGCCGATCGGCCAGGGCTCGAGCTTCTGCGCCGCGGCCGCCGCGCGCGCCGCGCTGGGACACCGGGCGCGCCTGGTCGGCGTGGTGTCGGCGCAGGCGCCCGGCTACCTGCTGTCGTTCCGCGCCCGCCAGGCGGTGGCGGCGCCGGTGACCACCGTGCTGGCCGACGGCCTGGCCTGCCGCGTGCCCGATCCGCAGTCGCTGCCGGTGGTGCTGGAACAGGCCGACGACGTGGTCGCGGTCGACGACGCCGAGGTGGCGCAGGCCATGCGCCTGTACTACCGCTGCACCCACAACCTGGCCGAGGGCGCCGGCGCGGCCGCGCTGGCCGCCGCGCTGCAGTTGCGCGCCAGGGGGCGACTGGACGGCGCCAGGATCGGCCTGCCGCTCAGCGGCGGCAACGTCGACGCGGCGCTGTTCGCCCCGGTGCTGGCCGGCGCGACGTACAATACCGGCTCTTTCAAGTAACACGTCAAATGGGGAAACCATGTCCGTCTACGACAAACTCAAGGAACTGAACATCACCCTGGCCGCGCCGGCCACCCCGGCCGCCGCCTACGTCATGTACGTGCAGACCGGCAACCTGGTCTTCGTGTCCGGCCATATCGCCAAGAACGCGGACGGTTCCGTCGACACCGGCATCCTGGGCCGCGACAAGACCACCGAGCAAGGCCAGGCCGCCGCGCGCTCGGTCGCCATCGACCTGATCGGCACGCTGCAGGAAGCCTGCGGCGGCGACCTGCTGCGCGTGAAGCGCATCGTCAAGGTGATGAGCCTGGTCGCCTCGACCCCGGACTACAACGAACAGCACCTGGTCACCAACGGCTGCTCGGAACTGATCGGCGAACTCTTCGGCGACGCCGGCAAGCACGCCCGCTCGGCCTTCGGCGTTGCATCCTTGCCGCGCGGCACCTGCGTCGAGATCGAGTTGATCGCGGAAATCGCTTAATCTGTAGGCAGTACCCGCACGGGGCCTGCCCACCAGGCGGGCTCTTTATTGAAAGCCGCCTATCCGGCGTGCCTTATAATGACCGACACCCAAGCGGTCCTTCCTGTGAGACAAGTATGAAAATCGAAAATCCCAATCCCATCCAGTGGCACTTCTCGGAGCGCGCCCAGCAGCTGCAGAGCTCGGCCATCCGCGAGATCCTGAAGATCACCCAGCGTCCGGAAATCACGTCCTTCGCCGGCGGCCTGCCTTCGCCGGCCACCTTCCCGGTCGACGTCATGAAGGCGGCCTACGACAAGGTGCTGACCGAGCACGGCAAGCAAGCCCTGCAGTACGGCCCGACCGACGGCTATGCCCCGCTGCGCGAGTGGATTGCGAATTCCCTGTCCACGGAAGGCACGAAGATCCTGCCCGAGCAGATCCTGATGGTGTCCGGCTCGCAGCAGGCGCTGGACCTGCTGGGCAAGGTGCTGATCGACGAAGGCAGCCCGGTGCTGGTCGAGACCCCGTCCTACCTGGGCGCGCTGCAGGCGTTCTCGGTCTACCGTCCGGAATTCCGCTCGGTCGCGACCGACGACCACGGCCTGGTGCCGTCCTCGATCGCCGGCATGGCCGACGGCGCCCGCCTGCTGTACTCGCTGCCCAACTTCCAGAACCCGACCGGCCGCTCGCTGTCGCTCGAGCGCCGCCGGGAACTGGTCGAGACCTGCGCCCGCCTGGGCCTGCCCCTGATCGAGGACGATCCGTACGGCGCGCTGTCGTACAAGGGCGAGCCGATGCCGCGCATGGTGTCGATGAACCCGGACGGCGTGATCTACATGGGTTCGTTCTCCAAGGTGCTGACCCCGGGCAT
>DAMAFT010000170.1:0-8103 GCA_031995805.1 Massilia sp. | reverse complement strand
GGATCGGCACGCCGGCATCCGAGGTGCCGGCGACGCCGAAGCGCAGCACGTTCGGATACTGGCGCGCGAGGTCTTCGTACCAGGCGATGCACTCGGCCCAGGTGGTGGTCTGGTTCTGGTTGCCCTTCTCGAAAGGCGTGGTCATGGCGTTGAGCATGTCGTTGACTGTGATGGAGTGGAGTTTGGCGGGGATGCGGGAGATGTTAACCCAGTTGCGGATCGAGCGGCAGCGTGATCGTCACCAGCGTGCCCTCGCCCGGGCTGGATTGCACGCGGATGCTGCCGCCCGCGGCATACGCGCGCTCGCGCATGCCGATGATGCCGATGCCTTCGGACGCCACGGCCGGGTCGAAGCCGTCGCCGTCGTCGCGCACCGCGATGTGCAGGGCGCCGTCGTCTTCCGACAGCGCCAGGCTGACGCGCGCGAAGCCCGCGTGCGAGTGCTTCATGACGTTGGACAGCGCTTCCTGCACGATGCGGTAGGCGGAAATCGCCAGCTCGTTGCCGAGCTTCGAGAAGTCGCCCCTGGTGTCGAATTCGAAGTGCACGCCCGAGCTGCGGTAATGGTTCACCATCTCCTCGACGGCGCCGTGCAGCCCCAGCATGTCCAGCACTTCCGGGCGCAGGCGCCGCACCAGGCGGCGGCCGTTGGCGTACAGGTCGAGCGCGAGCCTGGTGATGGCCTGGGCCTTGGCGCCGATCTGCTCGAGTTCCGGCCCGGGCTGCGGTCCCGCCGCGGCGCGCGCCGCCAGCTGCTGGATCGTCTGCGATTCCAGGCGCACGGCGATCAGGGAGGCGTTCAGTTCGTCGTGGATCTCGATGGCGATGGTCTTGCGTTCGTCCTCGATGATGCTGTTGACCTTCTGGATCAGCTTGCGTTTGTCGGCGTCCGCGCGCAGCGCCTCGTTGCGCGAGGCCAGCAGGTCGCGCGTGCGCTCGGCCACCTTGTTTTCCAGGTCCTTCTTGGATTCGTCCAGCGCCACCGACATCTCGCCGATCGAGGCCTGCAATTCGCCCACCTCGCCGCCGGTGGTCACCGGCAGCTCGACGCGGTAGTCGCCGCCGCGGATCTGGCGCAGCCGGGCGATCGCCTCGCGCAGCGGCACGATCAGGCTGCGCGCCAGTACCCAGGCCAGCGCGCCGCTGGCCAGCAGCGCCAGCGCCGCCATCGCCAGCTCGATGCGGAAGCGCCGCAACTGGCGCGCCAGCATGTTGGTCGGCGACATCGTCACGCGCACGTGGCCGACGACCTGGGTGGTCAGCGTCGGCGGCCGGGTGTCGCTGGACGCCGAGACGTGCGGCGTGCCGTTGTCGGAGAACAGGTTGATCCACAGGACCTGCTTGCGGATCTGCGCCTCGAAGGCGCGGTCCTCGGCCTCGATCGGGTGTTCGGAGATCACCGATACCGCATTGCGGCCGTTGGCGTCGACCACGTCGATGCGGTAGACGCTGCTATCCGACTGCACCAGGCCGTTGATCGTCAGGCGCAGGTCGGCCAGGTTGCCGGAAATGACGTTGTACTCGCTGGTCTCGGCCAGCGCGCGCGCCAGGGTGCGGCCGCGCTCGGCCAGTTCCTCGTGGACCTGGGCGCGGTGCGCATACCAGGAATACCAGACGAAGGAAGTGAACAGCAGCGCCACCGGCAGCATGGTGATGAAGGCCATGCGCAGGCCGATGCTCCAGCCGCGCCAGAACTGCCGCTGCGGCTTCATGGCTTGCGCGCCGGCGCCGGACGCGCGAAGCCGCGCACGGCATCGGTCACGTCCAGGTCGAGCGAGCGCGCCACGCCCTCGTTGACGACGGTGCGGAAGTAGTGCGGGAACTGCGGCGCCGGCAGTTCGCCGCCGGCGACATAGCCGGTCACCAGCTCCTCGACCTGGGCATTGATGTCCTCGACCTCGGAATAGGTCGTCGCCAGCGCGCCGGCCTTGACCATGTCGCTCGAGAAGCCGATCACGCCCTGCTTGTGGCGGTAGGTCGAGAGCAGGATGTTGCGGAAGTTCTCGGCGTTGTAGACGGCGCTGTCGGGCAGCGCCAGCAGGGCGTCGGTCTGGGCGATCTGGTTGAGCAGGCGGTTGATGTCCTCGCCGGCGGCCGCGTCCAGCACGGTGACGCGGCCCGGGCCGCCCGCCGCCAGCGCGGGCTTGAGGAAGGCCGTGTCGGGGCTGAGGATGGCGGCCAGGCGCACCGGGCGCCGGTACAGCAGCGCGGCCAGGCGCAGCTGGTCGGCCGGCGCCGGTTCCGCGTACACGGCGGTGATGGCGGCGGCCTGCTGTGCAGGCAGCGCGGCCTGGATCGCGCGCACCACCTGGCTCGACGTGAACGCCGACACCACCACGCAATCGCAGCGCCGCGCCGCCACGTCGCGCAGCGCGTCCGGGCCGACGGCCACGTAAACCATGCGGCGGCGCTGCGCCAGCTCGGTACGGAAGCCGGCGAACACCGGGACCAGGCGGCGCGACAGGTCGTCGACGATGCGGCGGGTGACGGCGCTGTCGTCGGTGGACACGATCTGGAAACGGAAGCCCTGGGCGGGGTCGTAGCGGGCCGCGTGGGCAGGAACGATGATGGCCAGTGCAATGGCCAGGCAGGCGAGATCCCCGCAGCGGAGCAACCGACGCAACACGTCAGGAGCGGCCGCTCAAGGCTCGATCAAGCCATGCTTGACCGCCAGCTTGGTGATGTAGGCCTGGCGGTGCACGCCGAGCTTTTCCTTCACCGCCTGGCTGATGTTGCTGATGGTCTTGGTCGACAGGTCGAGGCGTTCCGCGATCTCCGCATTGGTCAGGCCCTCGGCCATCAGCTTGAAGATCTCCAGGCTGCGCTCGTCCAGCTGCGACTGCGGCGAGACGTCGCCGCGCACGGCCAGGCTGGCCAGGCGCTCGGCGATCTGCGGCGGGAAGTACAACCTGCCCTCGTGGGCGTGGCGCACCGCGTCGGCCAGGTCGGCCGGGTCGCAATCCTTGGTCACGAAGGCGTGCGCGCCGAGGCGGTAGGTTTCCTTGATCAGGCTGTCCTGGTCGAACTGGCTGAGGAAGACGATCTTCGCCTTCGGGTCGGCCTTCAGGATGTTCTGGGCGGCGTCCAGGCCCGTCAGCTCGGTGCCGAAGCGGATGTCGAGCACGGCGACGTCGGGCTTCTGCTCGGCGTACATGGCCACCGCCTCGTCCGGGCTCTTGGCCTGGCCGACGACGTCCATGCCCTGCGCGCCGAGCGACATGGCGAAGCCCGTCATCACGATCGGGTGGTCGTCCGCCAGCATGACGCGGATCGGCTGTTGGTCTTTCTGCACTTGCTTTCTCCTGGCTGGTGTCGCTTGCCAGACGCTGGCAGCGAAGCGTGCCACCTCGTCGACAGGGGCACCTTGCGATTATTTCATACAAGCGCCCGGGGTGCGAGGGCATTCCACCGTCCGGCGGCACACCAGGACGAGCACGGCATCACCAACTACCAAGAAAACGCTTTACGATTTACCATGCAATGGAATATATTGATTCCATCAAAAGGAAATCAAACATTCCATAGCTTCCCAAACGGCAACGACAAGGAGGATGACCATGCAGTTTTCGCACACGAATCAGGCGGGCGGCGGCAGGTTCGGCAAGTTCGCCCTCGTCGCCGGCCTGCACGCGCTGCTCGCCGCGCTCTTCATCCACGGCCTGGACACGCACCGGATCGCCCTGCCCGGCCTCCCCGACGACCTCACCGTCGTCTTGACACCCGAGCCGGTGCCGCCGTCCCCGCCGCCGCCCGATCCGCCGCAAGCGGTGCAGCAGGTCGCGCCGCCCCAGCTGTTCGTGCCCAGGATCGACGTCGACGTGGCGCCGCCGCCGGACCCGGCGCCGCTGCAGGCCACGACCGCCATCCCCGATCCCGTGCCCGCCCCGGTCGCGCGCCCCGTGCCCGAGGCGTCGCCGGCCGCCAGGCCGGCGGCCAATGCCGGCGGCATCCGCAGCGCCGTGTTCGCCGACGCCAGCGGCTGCGCCCTGCCCGCCTATCCGGCGCGCGCCCTGCGCAACGAGGAAAGCGGCACGACGACCCTGGCCCTGCTGGTGGGCCTTGATGGCCGCGTGACCTCGGCGCGCATCGAGCGTTCGTCCGGCTCGCGCGAACTGGACCAGGCGGCCCTGCACGCGCTCAGCCTGTGCACCTTCAAGCCGGCCATGAACAACGGCGTGGCGGAGGCGGGATGGGCCAGGCTGGCCTATGTCTGGACGCTCGAATGAGCTCCCGCAAGCACTGAACCAGTGCGGCGCCCGTTTTGCCCGCCCCCCCTCGGCGGGCTTTTTTTCACCCATCCACGGAGGTGCGCGATGCGCCAGGATCCCGTCTTGCCCGGCAGCGCCGGCCCCACCCTGTTCGCCGCCTGCGGCGCCGTCCTGCTGCTGGCCGCGGCGCTGGCCTGGCCGGCGCTGCGGCCTGCGCCGGCGCCGCCCACCGCGCCGGCCCCGGACTTCTCGACGGCGCGCGCGCTGGAGCACGTGCGCGTGCTGGCGCAGGCGCCGCGTCCCGCCGGCAGCGCGGCGAATGCGCGCGCCCGCGACTACCTGGTGGCGCAACTGCGCGCGCTCGGCCTGGAACCGGAGATCCAGGTCGCCACCGTGCAGCAGGCGAGCGCCGACCACATGGCCAACGCCAGCGTCGTGCTGGCCGAGGTGCGCAACATCGTCGTGCGCAAGCGCGGCAGCGGCGGCACGCGCCAGGCGGTGCTGGCCAGCGCCCGCTACGATTCCGGCAACGCGACGCCGGGCGCGGCCGACGGCGCCGCCGCGGCTGCCGCGCTGCTGGAGACGCTGCGCGTGCTGCAGGCCGGCGCGCCGCTGCACAACGACCTGCTGTTCGTGTTCACCGACGCCGACGTACGGGCCCTGGGCGCGCGCGGCTTCGCCGAGTCGCATCCGTGGGCGCGGCGGGTGCGCGTCGCGCTGCGCTTCGACCATGCCGGCAACCGCGGGCCGCTGGCGCTGGTGGACGCCGCCAACGCCGACGGCTTCGCCCTCGACGCCTGGCGCCGCCTGGCGCCCGCCCCGCACGGTTCCTCGTTCATGGCCGAACTCACCAGGAGCCTGCCGCAGCGCGCCGCCGCGCCGCCGCTGGCCATGCACGGCGCCGCGGTGCTGCACTTCGCCGCCCTCGAGGGCACGCTGGGTGGCGCCGGCGCCGCCGACATTCCCGCGCGCCTGTCCGGCGCCGGCCTGCAGCACGAGGGCGACACGATGCTGGCGCTGCTGCGCCACTTCGGCGACGCCGCCCTGCCGGAAAGCGGCATGCGCGGGCAGGTGTTCTTCTCCCTGCCCGGCGTCGGCCAGATGCACTACGGCCTGGCGCTGGCCTGGCCGCTGGCGCTGCTGGCCGGCGCGCTGGCCGTACTGTCCTGCCGCACCGCCGTGCGGCGCCTCGGCATTGCCGGCAGCGACATCGTGCACGGCGCCTTCGGCTTCCTGTTCATGGCCGCCGCGGCGGTCTTCGCCACCTGGCTGTGCCGCGAACTGCTGGCGGACCTGCAGCCGCGCTACGACGCCGGCGTGCTGGCGGGCGACCGGCGCATCCGCTGGACGGTCGCGGCCTTCCTCCTGCTGCCGGCCGGCCTGTTCGCCGTGCTCCAGCGCCAGTTGCAGGCGCGCCTGGGCGAGGCCTGCGCGGCGCTGGGCGCGCTGCTGGCCATGACCGTGACGCTGGGCGCCGTGAACGTGGTCGCGCCGGGCGCCAGCTACGTGCTGGCCTGGCCGCTGCTGGCGGCGCTGGCGGCGTGGCTGGTGCTGGCCTCGCAGCCGGCCCGGTCATGGAGGCGCGGCATGCGCCTGGCGCTGCGCCTGGCGGCGGCCGTGCCGGCGCTGCTGCTGGTCGTGCCGGCCGCCTGGGACAGCGCCGCCTGGCTGTCGCCGCGCTGGCTGCTGCTGCCGTCTCTGCTGGCCTGCCTGCTGCCGGCGCTGTGCGGCCCGCTGCTGGCGCGCATGCAGCTGCGCTTCGTCGCCGCGCCGCTGCTGCTGGCCGGCGCCGCCTGCGCCGCCGTGGCCCACACCGTCGATCCCGTCGTGCCGGAACTGCCGGCGCCGAGCCGCCTGGTCTACCTGAAGGACACGCCGAGCTGGCAGGCCTACTGGGTCCATCCGGCAGGACCGGTCGACGCCTGGACCCGGCAAGTGTTCCCGAATGCGCTGCGGCCCTACGTGATGCCGTATACTTTCGGCATCGACAGCGAGCCGGTGTGGTACGCGGCGGCGGCGCGCTTCGATGCGATCGCCTACCCCTACCTGGTCATCGAGAAGGACGAGCGGCGCGGCGACGTACGCCACGTGGAATTCCTGCTGCGCTCGAACAACCACGCACCCGAGCTCACGCTGCGCATGGTCGGCGCGAATACGCTGCGCACCAGCGTCAACGGCCGCGTGCTGACCGACCGCCGCTACCGCGGCTGGCAGATGGCGCTGCATGGCATGGGCGGCCGTGACCTGCGCTTCGCCTTCGACCTGGTCGGCGATCCGGCCTTCACCGTCTTCATCCAGGAGCGCATCCCGGGCCTGCCGGACGCGCTGCCGCCGCGCCCCGCCGGCATGCGCCCCGCCCTGCTGCCGCTGACCGATGCCACCGTGGTGGCCGAGGTGCTGCGCTTTCCCTGAACGAACATGCAATACAATGCAGGCGCGCCGCCGGGCCACGAGCCGAATCACGAGCCAAGGCAGCGCGCCCGTCCAACCATTCACGCAGCAGGATTCCATGCACAAGATCGCATCCTCCGCCATCGCCGCTAGCCTGGCGCTCGCCTTTTCCGCCCATGCCGGCGCGGCCGCTCCCGCCCAGCCGGCCACCGTCCGGGAAGCGCCGCTGCGCGCCCACCTGGCCTTCCTGTCGTCCGACCTGCTCGAAGGCCGCGGCACCGGCCAGCGCGGCGGCGACCTCACCGTCAGCTACCTGGAAAACCAGGCGCTGGCGGCCGGCCTGCAGCCGGCCAACGGCAAGAGCTACCGCCAGAGCGTCAGGATCGCCGGCGTGAAGGCGCTGCCGCAGGACAGCTCGATCGCGCTGGTCGCCGGCGGCAAGCCGCTGTCCCTCGCCTTCGGCAAGGACTGGGTATGGGCGCCGGGCGATGCGCAGGCGGTCCACGACGTGGATGCGGAACTGGTGTTCGTCGGCTACGGCATCGCGGCGCCGGAAGAAGGCGGCTGGGACGACTACAAGGGCCTGGACGTCAAGGGCAAGGTACTGGTCATGCTGGTCAACGATCCCGCGCCCACCGCGCAGGAGCCGAACCGCTTCGCCGGCAAGGGACTGACCTACTACGGCCGCTGGACCTATAAATTCGAGGAAGCCGCGCGCCGCGGCGCCGCCGGCGTGCTGCTGATCCACACCGACGCCTCGGCTTCCTACGGCTGGGGCGTGGTGCAGAACAGCTGGATGGCCGAGCGCTTCCAGCTGGCCGACGCCGACCTGGGCTCCGGCCTGCAGGGCTGGCTGACCGACGCCAGCGCGCGCGCCCTGTTCGCGGCGGGCGGCCAGGACCTCGACAAGCTGCGCGCCGCCGCGGAAGACAAGTCGTTCAAGCCGGTCGTCCTGGACGCCCGCGCCAAGGGCAGGGAAAAGGCCGCCGTGCGCACGCTGGAACAGTTCAACGTGGCCGGCGTGGTGCCGGGGACCGATCCGAAGCTGAAGAGCGAAGTGGTGATCTACAGCGCGCACTGGGACCACCTGGGCAAGCAGGGTGACAGCGGCGACACCATCTTCAACGGCGCCGTCGACAACGCCTCCGGTAGCGCCGGCCTGCTGGCCATGGCGCAGGAAGCGGCGCGCCACCCGGCCAGGCGCAGCCAGATGTTCCTGTGGGTCGCGGCCGAGGAACAGGGCCTGCTGGGCAGCGCGGCCTATGCCGCCAAGCCGCTCTGGCCGCTGGACAAGACCGCGGCGGCGCTCAACCTGGACAGCCTGAACTTCGTCGGCGCGGCCAGGGACATCGGCGTGCAGGGCAGCGAGCGCAGCACCCTGGGCGCGACGGCTGCGGCGGTCGCCAGGGCGATGCACCTGAAGGTGGCGGCGGCGCGCCCCGACTTGGGCGGCGGCTACTTCCGCAGCGACCACTTCAGCTTCGCCAAGGCCGGCGTGCCGGCG